>CAZMRY010000001.1:0-82628 GCA_964568815.1 uncultured Eubacteriales bacterium
ATGCATCTCCAATATGGTCTTGCCAGAATTCTTCTATTGGTGCCTGCTCCCATACGGCTTCAAAGGTTACACTATTTGTTACTTTATACGATGCACCTGGCTCATAGATTGTTTCGCCTAAGCTCCAACCAACTAATTTACTTAATCCGATATTTTCCATTGAAGGCAGAGTTATTGTTTCATCTGCTACAACAACCATTTCTTCAGGTGCTGTACCCTTTTCGGTTGTGAATTTAACAAAATTTTTCTCTGTCTTAGTAAGTTTAAATCCGTAGAAATCATATTGTTTTGCATCCGAAGATGTAATTACAATCTGATTTTCGCCCTCAACAAGTTCTACGCTTACAGGACCTTTTATTTCAGGGCGTCCTTCTATTGTAGAAGATTCAAAAACAGTCTCAACTTCACCTATTTTTTCTCCATCAATTGTAACAACACCTTTTCTTGTGCTACTATTAGATTTGTTGTATAAATACAAATCATAAATTCCACTTTCACCTTCAAGCAAGTTAACCTTTATTGTAACAGAGCCTGTTTCTATTCTGCATCTCTCCGTAAATTTCGTAGAATTATATGTATAGACAGTATTTTCCGTAGCGGTAAATACTATACCGTCACCTAATTTTGTTGATGTATCTCCTATATGGTCTGCCCAGAATTCTTCGATAGCTGCCTGCTCCCATACTGCTTCAAAGGTTACATCTTTTGTTACTGTATATGCCGCACCAGGCTCATAGGTTGTTCCGTCTAAGCTCCAGCCAACCAGTTTGTTTGAGCCAACATTTTCCATTTCAGGTAATGTTGTTTCACTGTTTGGGGCAACACCAACTGTTGAAGGTGCCACACCTATTGAGCTTGAAAATGACACTGTATATGGAATGTATGAAAGCTCAAGTGGTGAGCAATGAGGTCTAAGATTTCCGTCTGTACTCCAGCAAAAAGCTTTAACAATATTGTTTGCACCACGAGTTACATCTGCAAGATTAAGTGTTGCAGAAACAACGCCGTCCACAGCACTTACATTAGGAGTCAACTGAACGTGGTCAAGCTTTGATGTATCACTGTCATTATTATACACAGCAAAATACAAATCTTTACTTTCAGTTGATGCAAAGTTTGCAGTAATTGTTCCGTTTCCGTAAGTGAAGTGATTTTCAATTGCCGGCTCTTCTGCCAAAGCTGTCAGCAATATACCATTTGGTGCTGCCATAACAACAGTTGACATCATCATCACTATCAAAAGTAACGCAATAAATTTTTTCATTTTAAATCCTCCATTTTATATTAAATAATTGTTTTTAATTTATGGAAATTTTTTCTCCTGTATTATATTTTATGCCTTTATAATCCCAACCGATAAAATTCTTACCGTATATGAAAAACGGATTCTCAGGAGCAAGGAAATACGTACCGTTATTTACATTGTTTCCGTTTATATCAATTCTCGGAAGAGTAAGTATTTCATTCTCACAGCCTTCATACTGCATAACAACACACTGATAGTAATTAAACTTATTATAATCATATATCAGCGTACCCGACATAGAACCGATTAAAACCTCCGAAGAATCCGGTAAAAAGCTTAAGCATGTAACATATGAACCCCAAAGTCCCGGTACTGTATGCCAGCTTTTTCCTCCGTCGTATGTTTCGCTTAATTTATTATCGGTTCCCCATTCTGCGAAACCAGTTCTTGTAGCAACAATAATGTGTTCCGGATTTGTAGGATTTTGTTCAAACACGCTGAATGTATTTGCCCCCGGTATATTTGCAAACCATTCAAGTTTTCCGGTGGTAAGGTTAACGCGACCAAATCTGAATAGCTTACTTATAAACATATAGTTTGGATCTCTCAAGTCAAACGCTGCCTGATTTATTGATGTTTCAGTGCTTAGACTCACCGTTTCCCATGTAGCCCCTCCATCTGAGGACTTGTATATAGTATCAACTATCTCAGTATTTTCAGTAGCGATAAGGGTTTTTCCATTATCCTCAGTTATCCAGACGAAAAGCTCTGTATCTCCGTTTTTCCATCCTGTTGCTTCGGTTAAATCAATGTTGTACTTGTGATATGAAGTGTAAATATTTGAATATTCACCATCAGAATTTTTGATAAATTCAATAAAGCTGGTCTTTCTGGAATAATCTTCTTCTCCTAATTTAGAACATTCAATAACACTTTCATATGTCTGAGTATCAATATCAAAAACCCTCAGACCATAAACAAATCCATTTTGGGATAAGTTAGAACCATTATTAGTGCCAAGTGCAACAATAGCCTTACTCTCATCTCTTGGATCAAATACTGCCATCGTTGTATAATCATCACCACAGAATTCAAAAGTAGGATAGCTGTATGTACCATCTGTGTTTTCCTTATATACACCTTCAGATGTGGCAAGACCTAAATCCGTAACCGCAAAAAGCATTTCTCCTTCGGAATTATAATCTACATAAACAACATCAGCACCCGAAAAGCCTCCGCTTATTCTCTTGAACGCTCCCTGATTTTTTTCATATATACCTGAAGACGCAAAGACTATTCGTTCTGCAACCTCAGGGTCAGGGCAAAAGCCTTGAGAAAAATATCCGTTTTCCCAGTTTCTTATTGTTCCTGCACCCAGGTTTATTGATGAACCCACAACAGGAACTACTGTTACAGCTTCTGTCCTGTAGGTTTTGCTGTAGTACAGCGGTTTGTCTTTTGTAGAAAAGGAAAAATACAAAGGATATTCTCCATCACTTTCCTTAGCACCAAACTTAAGCATCTCTATAGGAAGACCGTTATTTGATGTATTCTTGTATTTCAAGGCCACTGAGCTTTCGATATTTTCTGTTTTGTAAATACCATAGCCATTATAATTAGTATCCGTTAAATCTGTAGCAACAGATTCTGTCTGCATACCATTCGGAGCTGTTCCTGCCGTTGTTAGTTCAATAGTTCCTGTCAAATCTGCTCTGTTATATTTATATCCTGAAAAGTATATTTCATCTTCATTTTCAGGATGCAGAGCAATTGATGTCACACTTTGAACCCATTTTGTAGCAGTAGACGGACAAACCCAGTTTTCTCCGCCGTCTTTGCTGTAATATATACCCGGGTGTGCATTAGAGCTGCTGCTGTACTCAACAGATGCATATATATTTTTTCCATCTGCCGAAACTCTGATATCAGTCCAGGCAGGGCCTTTATCTTTTATCTCTGTTACAGCTTCAAGTCCTGAGCAATCGTATATAAGTTCAAGTCCGTCGTTTGCTGTGGCGGCATTTTCAAGCTTGTAAATACCTTCGCTGCAGGCAAAGTATAAAGTTCCGTTACCATCCATTGCAAATGTGTTGGTTACACTATTGTTTTTACCATCTAAATCCTTTTTAAAAAGTTCCCAGTTCTTTCCCCCGTCTTTGCTTCGGTAAAAACCATCCTTATAAAACGAGGCATAAACAACATTTTTATCGTCAGGGTCGCACAAAAGCCCTCTTCCGAAGTAGCCTCGTGCGTTGTTGTTCGTATTGTACCAACTTTTGCCGCCGTTTTTCGTTGTATAAATTCCGCTGGTGTTAGTGATAAAATACATCACATCAGTATCTGCAGGAGATATTTCCAACTGCTCAACCTGCTGGCATCCTTCACCGCCAAAGATGTCGGCATCCTCACTCTCTGTTTCACTCATTAAATGAAGATTTTTAAGCCAAGGTGCATAATCTGTCGCATATTTACCTGCAATAGGATAAGATACACCCTCGGAATTAACCTGACTATCTGCAGGTATGGCTCTGACATCTCCAACCATTTCAAAAGCAAAAACGCTGTTTGAAATTATAAAAATAGTTAAAGCCAGCAATAATGCTATTATTTTTTTCACCCACATCACTCCTCTCTATATTTTTCTTGCTCAGCCAAGGAGGATAATTCCCCCTCGGACTGATTTTAAAACTATTTATTCTCCGGCATATACAAGCTTAAAGCCGTAGAAATCGTATTGTTTTCCGTCTGAAGAAGTAATTACAATCTGATTTTCGCCCTCAGCAAGCTGCACGCTTACAGGACCGTTCATTACAGGGCGTCCCTCTAATGTAGAACTTTCAAATACTGTAGCAACTTCACCTATTTTTTCTCCGCCAATTGTAACAACACCTTTTCTTGTGCTACTATTAGATTTGTTGTATAAATACAAATCATAAATTCCACTTTCACCTTCAAGCAAGTTAACCTTTATTGTAACAGAACCTGTTTTAATTCTGCATCTCTCAATAAATTTTTGAGAATTATATGTATAGACATCATTTTCTGTAGCAGTAAATACTACACCGTCGCCTATTTTTGTTGTCATATCTCCAATATGGTCTATCCAGAATTTTTCTAACGGCGACCATTCCCATACTGCTTCAAGGGTTATGTTACCTGTCACCTGACATTTGTCGCCAACCTGATATGTAGCTGTATTCAGTTTCCATCCTTTAAATGTATGGAAATCAACGTCATCCATATCGGGAAGCTCATCGGTATAGGTGTTTTCTTCACGAGTGTAGCCTGTAGGTGCTGTTCCATACTTATTTGTAAATGATACAGTATATGTTACAACAGGTGTGCCTACCGCGTAGAGCGTCACATCGTTATCAGGTATTGTGAACTCATCGCCCACATTCCAGGTGTTTGCTCCGTCTGTCCAGCCTGTGATTCTGAATGATTCAATATCACGGCTTGGAAGAATAATTTTCTGTCCTGCAACACCATTAATAGCCTCTCCTGCCAAAGCAGTACCCTCGCTATTCATAAATGCTACCTTTCTGGTAGTTTTCCATCTTGCAGTAAGAGTAATATTATCTTCAGGCATTTTAATTGAAGAAAGTTCATCATTCTTGTATATTACGCCTTTATATTCCCAACCGATAAAAGTATCATTCGGTCTTGTCAGTGTCCAGTTTACATTGTCTAACGCCTCTCCAGGATTGCGGTATTGAGGACTAAGCGTTGCCTGTTTACCTTCGCCATCTGTTATTACAGTATCAGGTGCATCATTGACAAAGCCTGCTTTGTATGAGCCTGCTGCAGCAATCGGAACTACAATAACAGGTTTCTGCACAGTCAGATAATTGGTAAGATAGAATACCGCAGTTGATGCATAAGGTGCTGTGTCATAGTCAACTATATCATCAATATTCGACTGATACATATTTATTCCGCCTGAAGTTGCTCTGTAGGCATAAATTGTATTTAAGTAAGAATTTTTAATCCAAACCTTTTGAGTGTCTGCATCATCATTAAAATCAGTTACAAACTGTTTAAAACCATCAATGCTTTTTTTAGTATACAGGCTGTTTACTGCATTTGCAGCGGCAGGATGTCCAATTTCAGCCTGTGTAATAGTCTTAGTTGCATAATCAAAGTATCTCTCTACAGCTCTCACTTCGTTATTGTAATCAACACCTATTCTTATAACATCGCCACAAGAAAGATTCATTCCGTTGACAGTTGAAAGATAACCTTCCTCAATTACAACCTCTTTACATTCGCCGGGACTATCATAGTATTTGAGAACCGCGTCTACATCACCATTTTCCTGGTTATATCTGTAAATAATTCTGTCATAAACCTTAAAACCGTCACTTGCGCCAACATTCACGCTTCCTCTGTAGAATGCAATAGAAACATCAGGAGAATCTGAACCTATGGTGTAAATGTCCATAAAATGTTTATCATCATTTTCCATATTGTTCAGGGCTCTGTACTCACTAAAATCGCCTGTAGGATAATACCCTCCGCTGTCTGTCGGAGCCATTATAACGAGACTTTTTCCGTCTGTAATCCAATATCTGTTTGAAAGTGTTCCTGTTTCCGATTTGTAATGCAAATGACTCTTTGTCTGATCAGCATAAGTTGCGCTTGATGAAGGAGTGTCAGTATTTTTGGTGTAATCAATATGATGCATTTTATTAAGTGTTTCTTCGCCGTCTTCTTTGGCAGAATTTACATATGATGTATCAATACTTCTAATTTTCCCTTCATTATTGAGAGTATATATTACGCCTTGTTTTTTGAAAGCTGTTCCTTCATATAGCTGTGAAAGACTTAAAACCTCAGTAGAAGTCTTACATAGCTGACCATCAATCGTAACCCTTTCTGCAAGCTCAATAGTAACATAGTTCACAGCGTTTTGGGTCACAATTGCGGCATAAAGAGTATCATCTAAGCTTGATTTACTGTTTTTGTCTATTCCTAAAAGGTAACCGGGATATTCTCCCGCTATATTTACTCTGATACCTGCAATCTGACCGAAAGCATCAATAAAATATGATGATGGAGCACCTAATTCGACGCTTTTTGTCCATTCCTTTGGTTTTAAATCATCGTCGTAGTAATTTGTTAAAGCATATTCCTTGCCTGCAACAACTACAGTTACTCTTGATGTATCGTCTTCTGCTATCTCTGTTATCTCTGCATTTACTATTTCATCAGATACAATAGCACGAAACATTGTTTTATCAAGACTATATGCTATAGATATTACATTATCGCTTTTAATAGATGCGTAATCCATTGTTTCTCCGTCTGTATTTACAAAGGAGAAATCATCAAAATTATTAAGTCTTATGCTATCGTTATATGTATCATACAAATCGTGTATAATTTGTTCATCTTTATTAACATAAGATACGACTACTGTTTCATAAGCGTTTATAATCACAGTATCGTTATCAAGTATATATACCTCACCTGCATCTGCGATAAATAATTCTTTATCCTTTTGGGCAGAATCACTGACAGCCATTAAGTTATATATAAAAGCATCATTGCTTGATACAGTAACAATTCTTTCCTGCGAGCCGTCTTCATAGGTAATATCTATGTCGCTTCCGCTCTTTTCCACATCTACTATCTTTGTCAAATCAATTGATGTTTCAATAGTTGAAACTGTTCCCATATATACAAGTTCGTTATCTTTATTGATATAAGCCTTAACTTCATAACCCAAGAGCTTATTATAATCCTTGTTTTTAGATAAGTATGGGATTTTATCTATACAAATGTGATTATTTGTAACTGAACCCGTTACTGCACTGAAATTATTTGCTGTAACCGTTCCTTGCACAATTTCACAGTCAAAATTTTCAGTAAGGATTGTTTTATTTTCATTTAAAGAGTACGATGCAACACCTTCAGAGTCATATTCATCTATATCGAACATAGGAACATCTAATGCGTTAGTAAACATCGTAAATGCGTCTGTATATGTAACATACTCATCATAGCTGACACCTTTTAAAAGTCCGCAACTATATGCTGCTGTTGCATATCCGCTCGGATATCCGCCAAGACGCTCTGCGTATTCGTCGTGGTTCAACATTCTGCATAAGATAGTAACTGCTTCATTAAATGTTATGTCATCAAACGGGTTAAACAGCTTATCTTCCCCTATTTTTACTATACCATATGCATGTGCCATAGATACCGCTTTGAAGCAATCCATATCAGGAGTCACATCATCAAATAATTGTTCATCCGAAGATGTGATAACTTTATCTCCGAAAAGCTTCATAGCATATGTTATAAACTCGCCTCTTGTAAGTAATATATCGGAAAATCCCAGAGGAAGTTCTTCATCCTCAGATATAACACCAATTGCGCCAAGTATGTTAACACTATTATACTGATTTAAGCTATGAGACTCTCCCACAGAGCTGTCAATCGGGAAATTATATAATTCTTCGGTAGTAACAACGAGTTTTGGACGCTCCGAAGTATTCACGCCTTTTATATACGCCTGTATTGATGCAGTTGATGTTCCGTTAGGTATAGAATATAGCTTCACAGACATCGGTTCGTAATTTGAAATCGCACTTTTTGCCATAGAAGTAATATCGAAAGTTGTTCTTAAAAACACTTTACCGCCTTGCGGATAGGTTGCATTACCAACCTGCAATCTTACAGCACCATCAGTATATGCTGCAGGCTGATTTTCGTAGCTGATAGTGTCCTTGTCCCACATATCAGTTCTTGCTATTTCAAAATTAGCATACAAATTCTTACCGCCTGCAAGGGAAATCTCAAGACTGGCACTTTTGATTTTTTTACCTTTGAATTTTGAAAAATCAAGCACATAATAAACAATTTTATCATATTCAGAATTTTTACCATTATTATAGTAAAGTTCGTCAGCACCCTCAGCATCTGTTATCAATGTATTATTATTTGGTTTTTCATACGATACGCCATAAGCATCCTCAGATGTTATATCAATCGAATAAGTATTCGGCTTAATATCCGCATAATTTTTCTCTGTATCAATATTAACAGGTATTCCGAAAAGCTGTTCTAATGCATCTATCGGAATATATGTAACTTCATCTACTACAACAGGTGATGCTGAAATTTCAACTTCTTTGTCGTTTACCGTGGCAATAAAATTAGCCCTTTCTAATTTAGCCACCTGTGAATCTCTTGTAACAGTGTAAATTCCATTGTCGCTTTTAAGTTCAAGATTTATGTATTCGCACATTTCCTCAAGAGGAACAAATATTCGTCCCCCTTCTCTGTATGCAGGGCTTTTAAAAGCAACAGCTGTTCCTAAAATAGAAACCTCTGCTTCATACTTTTTAGCAGCCAAAGCTCCTGTAGGAACCACTGTAAGAAGCATTGATGCAATAATTAATATTGTCAATATTTTTTTTGCTTTTAACATTCAGTTTCCTCCCTAATCTTTAATAAATACTGTCTGTTGCTCATTGCTCCAGCCAACTTGTATGCGAAGTGCCTCTGCAATAAATTTCAGCGGAATCATTGTGTATCCGTTTGAATTAAGATATGGCGATATTTCCATACTTACTTTTTCCCCATCAATTGTACCAATATCATTACCGATTTCTACAATTATGGTATCTCCCGGTCTTTTAACCGTTATAACGCCATCTTCATACACAACTTCTGCATTAAACATCTCTGCTATATCACGAATTGGAATCATTGTAACACCTTGTTTTATTTCAGGCTGTGTTCTAAAGCTTATGTCGTTGCCATTATATTTTATAGAAATTTTCTCTTCCAGATAATTATTGTATGCTTCGTAATCATAAACCCATGTGCCTGAATGTCCGCCTATGAAAACTTCACTTGTTGTATCAGAAAAATACAATATACTGTGTATGTAACTTGCTGCAAAACCCGGAACAGAATGAACAGTTTTTAAATTATCACGCGATTCCATTACAACCGGATTTAAATTATCCTGTTGGCTGTAGCCCAAAGCATTTAAAATCATAATATGCTCTGTGTCTTTTGGGTTTTGGGCAAATGTCATAAACAGAGGAACCGGAAACATACTGTTTAAAGACTCTATTTCGCCTGTTTTTACATTTATTTTTCTTAAATTATAAAGGGACATTAAATATACATAATCTTCGTTCCCTATATCAAACTGACATGCTTTTATACTGCCAAATCCGGGCTTGCAAATTTCTTTCCAGGTTTTTCCGCCATCCTCTGTAAGCATAAGCGCCATATTTGTGCTTTTACCGGAGCCTGCTATCATTACATCAGAATTTGCTTTAGATACATCAAATATATAGTATTGGTTTTTCTGCCATGTTTTTCCGTTATCTTCACTTGTGAAATTTGATGTGATTATTCTCTGGTCATTGCCTGGGTCATACATCATAACCAAAGGATTTAAATTCTCAGCAGGACAACCATCTGCCCAAAAACTATCTACATCTGCTTTAAGAACCTTTGTGTCCTGATGGATGGCACCTGTAATTTCTTCATCTAAATTAACCTCTGTTATTCCCCATTCACTTGGAGTTCCGTTACTCTGACCTTTCCACATAAACATATGATTAGAATCGTTAGGGTCAACTATTGCAGTTCTTGAATACTTTAAGTTCTGAAGTCTTGAGAATGTCATCTCATCAATGGTATCCGTGTTATACTCAGGAGTATTTTTGTCCTGCATTGTTACGCCAACATCCATACCGCAAATAATCATTTTGCCTTCATTATCAAACAGTAAATCAGTCGCGCTATGCGCATTGAAACCGCCTGCCATTCTGGTAACTTCACCACTGCTTTTTTCCCAAAGCATAGGACCTGCTCCGCCAAAGAATACCCGTCCTTCAGGAACATTCTCATCCACATAAATTGCCTGTGGCCACCAGCCTGTATATTTTTTACCGGGTTCACCCGATGCATACCATGTCTCTAAATATCCGTTATAAGTGCTTTCTGTTGTAAAAAGAGGTTTAAAATTCTGCCCATAATCATAACTTACACGAACATTCCAGCAGGATTGAGAAACATTTGTATAAAGCGGATACACACCGTCTTTGTTTTTAGGTCCAAACACAAGGTTTGTATTCGTAAGTTCGCCTTCACCATAAGCTACATTAGCATCTTTTTCGTGAAGATTATAAAATTTATTTATCGGTTCAAATGTTATACCGCCATCTGTGCTTTTATATAGCTTAAATTTTTCTTTTTCACTGCCGTCTGCATTTCTTATATACATCGTTGCATAAATTTCATTCGGATTTTCAGGGTGAAATGTGAGTGAATATATGTCCCAGATTTCATTTTCAGCATCAAGAACAGACCAGGTCTTTCCTCCGTCATCTGATTTATGAAGTCCACCCTTCACTGCCGCTTTTTCTGAATATTTCGCAGAAGCGTAAATAGTATTTCCGTCTTGTGAAACATATAAGTGAGTAAACGGAATACTTGCCGCTCCTACAGCGTTGCTGAACTGAGAAGAAATGTTTTCCAATTTATCTGTTTTTGCATCAAGACGCCATATTCCGCCGCTCATAGCGAAATATACATTTTTGTCGCTGTCCATAACAATTATATCGTTACCGTAGGTAGTAAATGTATCTGCAGTATCCTGAAGAATTAATTCCCATGAATATCCGCCGTCCTTTGTTCTGTATAATCCGTCTTTTTTCTGTACCATTACATAAACTATATCCGGATTATCGGGATGAATTAATATAGTTCTGCACCATTTACCATAAAATGGTCCATTGATTATTCTCCAGCTTTTTCCGCCATTAACAGATTTCCAAAGAGGTGAAGTATCACAACCAAAATACATTATGTTGCTGTCAGATGGTGCTACCTCCAGCTCTATGATTTGCTGACAGCCTTCTGCCCCCGGAATTTGATTTTCTTTTTCAAATTGTGAAGATATTGCAAACTGTTTTAACCATGGTGTATATCTGTATGATGTACGCGTTTCAGCATATGGTTCCTCATACACATCTTTTGGCACAGAGCGTCCATTAACAGGCATTTCAAACGCGAATACATTTTGTGACACCAGCATAGTCATAACAATTATTGATATAAATCTTTTAACTATTTTCATTTTAACCCCTTCTTTATATTCAGAATAAAATTGTACCAATACTATTATTAAACAACTAAATTTCCGAATATTAATGCATCACTGCAATGCCTTGAGGATGTTTAAGACAAAACACCCTCCTAACCAACAAAAATTACCAATTCTTGAAAGTTATATCCTGAGAATTATCCCCCTGAATATACTCATAAACTCTCTTTTGTCTTTCTACATCATATTTGCCATCCTGAATAGCTTTTCTAAGACCTTTTGTTGCATTCTTCTCATGTATTTCAATAGCTTCATCAAGAGTAATGTCCCCTGCCCATGCTTTGCCAAACAGATCCTTCCAAGGTTCACCTTCGTTTACATAAGTCTCTTCTGTCGCATAATTAGCGTCATCTCTAACAAACTCTGCAAATTGCAAAAAGTTTTTATCTATTTTTGATTCATCGACTTTTTCTAAGACATCTTTTTTAGCTGAAAGAACAGAACCATCTTCAAAACGGGCTGCCCTGGTTTCAATTGATGTAATAAATTTCAAAACTTCCATTGTTTCTTGCGGATTTTTTTCTGCTGCTTTTCTGCCGATTATCATTCCTCCGCCAATGTCAGTAGTGTACAGACCTGTATTTTCGTGTCCATCAAGTACAGGGAACTCAACAACTCTCCAATTGAACTCTGCAGGGAACTGAGTGTTAAAAACAGAAACGTCCCAGCTTATTGCAGGAAACATACCTGCTTTTCCTACTGCAAAATATGCTCTGGCGGTATCATTATCAAGTGTTTCTGCACCAGGGAAAAGTGAACCATCATCCCTGAGATCAAATAGCCACTGATAAGTATCTTTATAGCCGTCAAAATGTACCTCTTGTGCATCGAAATCTATATATTCTCTGCCTTCTTTTGTGCCTTTATAACCAAATGAATGTGCTGTCTGAGCTTCAACAGTAAAGTATAAAGAAAATTTTCCTGGGAAAACATATCCGTAAATCTGTTCACTAGCATTTGTGATTTTCTTTGCTGCTTCGCGAAGCTCACTCATAGTTGTCGGAGCCTTTGCTTTACCGTTTTCATCAACAATACCTGCTTTTACGAAAAGGTCTTCGTTAATTATAAGACCTGCAGTATTAGCTGTTGTACGCAAAGTATATGTTTTGCCATCTTTCATATTACTGCCGTCTTGACCTGCTAATGCGTATTCTTTAATATACTCAGGTCCACCCGGAAGTTCATCAATAGCCATTGCTGAACCGTTAACAATGAATTTTTTAAGTTGCATTGATGAACCTGCAAAAAGATGTGGAAGTGTTCCGTTCTGCTCAGCAACATCATTTTTAGTGTTATCTGTGTTAGTTACCCAATTAATAAAGATGTTCTTTTCTTCGCCTTTAGTAGCGTTCCATTCTCCCACAAGTTTTTCCCAAGATGCTTGAGAGCCGGCATCGCCCGACCACACATCAATTGTTACATCATCTGCATCTGCTTTTGTTTTTGTAACAACGTTAACATTTTCATTGTTGCCGCATCCTGTGAAAAATCCCATACAAAGCATAAGTACAAGAGTGATTGATAATAACTTTTTCATAATCTCTTCCTCCAAATTTTTTAATATTTTTACAGTTGTGCTCTGGCACAACATTTTTAATAAATTAACCCTTAACAGCACCTGCTGTAATTCCTTTAACGAAGTACTTATTAAATATAATATATACAATAGTCATTGGAATTGCGGAAATCATAGAACCAGCAAGTACAATATTCCATTGTGCTGCAGCCTCTCCCGAGGTTTTGAGTGCCTGAAGACCAACCGACAGAGGTTGAGCATCAGGATTACCCATTGTAACAATCATAGGCCACAAATAATCATTCCAGCCTACTGAGAACGAAAGCACAGCTAAAGTAGCAATCATCGGTTTTAAAAGAGGCAGTATAATTCTGAAAAAGATACCAATAAAACTGCATCCATCTATAGTTGCCGCTTCGTCAAGTCCCTTCGGTAACTGGTTTATAAAGCCACGAACAAGGTACACATTAGCTATATTTAACATAAAGAAATCTCTGACAACAAGTCCCCATAATGAGTCCGAAAGGCCAAACTTATTCATTATTTGAAGAGTCGGATATAATGACGATGTACCAAGTGCTATAAACATTGTTGATGAAAAGGCCGCAAAAATCAGCTTTTTCCCCTTAAATTCACCTCTTGCAAATACATATCCATTACAAGTAGATGTGAGGACAGTTACTATAACATGGCAAACTGTATACCAAATTGAGTTCCATGTATATCTTGCAAAATTTGATTTAGTCCAAGCTGTTATGTAATTATCAACATTCCATTGTTCAGGAAGTATTTTAGCACTTGTGAGAATTTCTATATTTGTTTTAAATGATCCTGTAAAAGCTATAACAAATGGATATAATACCACTATAAGAAGAGCAAACAGCAGCGCATTAATGATGATTTTAGGGATAATTCTTATAAATCTTCGTTTTATATTTATCATTACTTATACACCTCATCTGCATTTTTTGTAAGTTTTAAATAAATAACAGTAACCAAAGCGATAATAATAGTTGTGATTATACCAAGTGCTGATGCATATCCAAGCTGCGGTTTTTCTGAGCTTTGCATAAATAACTGATAAATATAAAGCATAACAACATTTGTCTTTCCGCCAGGTCCACCATTTGTCAAAAGCATTACATCCTCATATACCTTCATACCGTTTACCATTGCGAGCATAAGAACTGTTTTTATCACAGGTGAAAGCATAGGGATTGTTATTTTGAAAAATATCTGAAAAGCGTTTGCTCCATCAATCTTTGCCGCTTCAAGGCAATCATCCGGAATGCCGCTTATACCTGACATAAAATAAAGCGTATTAATACAAAAACCTACCCATACACTTCTTAGCATAATAACAACAAAAGAACCATTGCTTGTACCGAGCCAGTTAACAGGTGCATCAATAATTCCTAAGCTCATAAGGATATTATTTACAGGACCGTTGAAGGTTGCAAATATAAACGAAAAAATCATACAGTTTACGGCAATACCTGTCATCTTTGGAAGATAGAATCCAACCATAAAAAATCTTTTAAACTTAGCATATCCGCTGGTAAGTGCAACTGCAACCAGAAAAGCAAGCGGTATTTCTAATAATAGCTTACCATACGCAATGATAAAGGTATTAACAACAGATCTCCAATATTGCGCATCTCTGAACGCACGAGTAAAGTTGTCAAGCCCTGACCACACAGCCGTAACACCGTCATAATCATAGAAGCCGTATCTAAATACCCATAAAATCGGATATATGCTAAATACTAAAAAGCCAATAATCTGAGGTGCTATCAAAGCATAAGATTGCAATGCCTTGCTCCTCTTGCTTGACAATTTAATTTTTCTCATAATAATCATCCCCTCTTTGTTTTAAATATAGATATTCAATCAGTTACCATCCATACTGCCATTTTTGATTCTTCATTCCATAATTTACCAGCTGACGAATAGTCAGTTAGCATAATCTTCTTCCCATTTTTTAAAGGAACATTTACAGCTACAATGTAATCATATGGAATATTTTCATCAGTCAGAGTAACATCCACATACCCGGCTTCGTTAACTTCTATATCTATAGGCTCCATAATATCATATCCCAGACGGTTTTCCTGAGCGAGCATTATAGGTCCTCTTCTTAAAGCCACATGCTTTTTTGCAAGTTCGTCTTCTTTGTCATATGTAGGAATTACACAATTATGTCCCCATATAACTGTATTCATTAAAATCTGAGTACCATAAGGTATAGGATAAATTGCCTCTGTTCTCATATCAAGCTCTATTTCAATAATATCTCCATCTGACCAGATTCTTTTAATTGATGTATAACCATTTTCAACTTCTATTGAAGACGAATTCACATATATCTTATTTTTGTGACTCCACTCTGGAATTCTAATTGAAATTTCAAATTCTTCTATATTTTCAAGATGAATTTTAGTAGATATTTTACCATTCTTGGGGTATTCAGTATCAGTTTGAAAAGTAATTCTGTTATTTTGCGGAGTTTTTGTTGTTACAGTACCATTAATAAATAAGTTAAATACAAAACCCTCTTTAGAAGTAAGTAACTGAATTTTTGGTATTAATCCTACACCCAGAGCACCGATGCAAGCACAACAACCATAATAATGATTGTCAGACATAACCTTAAGTCCTCCGACTCCAGTTCCTCTTGTAGCCGCAGTAAGAGGACTGTAACTATCAAAGGTTAACGGCTCGATTACTAATTCAGGATACTTTTCTGTTAAGTATACCAACTTTTCAGCATTTGGATCTTCCAGCAAAATTGATGGTTTTGAAATATTTTCTGTATTTACAGAGCCTAAGTATGCGTTATACAAAGACCTTTCAAAGGCATCAACATATTTTGGATTACCCGTGAGAAGTGTTAACTGATAAAAGAATTTCATTAAAGTTACAGTTACGCAGGTTTCCTGCATATTTTTCCCGTTTGTTGTATTTGCTTGTCTGACAGTCGAGTGGTCAAACAATTCATGAGTGCAGCCACAGCATCCAATAACTGTAAAATCTGTTTCCAAAATCCTATCAGCAAAATTTATAATGGCCGTTTTGTACTTCTCTACTTCCGTAATTCTATAATATTCCAAAAGACCTTCAAAGCAGGATGTCATTTCATAAGCCTTTGTTACAGGATACTGATACGGATATAGCTCATTTTTAAAAGCTAATTCAAAAATGTTTACAATATCTGCACCGCCTGTATTTACTATGTATGTTGCAAAATCTAAATATTTCTTTTCTTTTGTTATATTGTATAATCTGACAATAGGTTCTAGTATTGAAGAAGAATTCACTCCTCTCCAATGTCTCGTTGCAGAAGTAATGGGTTTCTTCCCCTCACCGTCACCGATTTTTTCAATTATGTAATCTACTTGTCTGCACATAGAAGCAATTATTTTTTTATTCAGCATTTCGTCTTTGGAAATTTCGAGA
The DNA here is from genome assembly GCA_964568815.1 of uncultured Eubacteriales bacterium. Classification (GTDB taxonomy): domain Bacteria; phylum Bacillota; class Clostridia; order RGIG6154; family RGIG6154; genus RGIG8700. Next base: position 16,354 of record CAZMRY010000001.1, read on the forward strand.
AAATATTGCATTCCAAGTAAAACATATTTTCTGCCCCAAATATCCCAGCCGTCAAACTCATGAGAAACGCTATAACTGCTTATACGCCCATCCGAACCTTGAACATCAAGCATATCACAAACTGTTTGAAGTAAAACATCATACAATTCATCATTTTTTGTATAAGAATATACAAAGCAGGCACCTCGCATCATTTTACCCCAGTATTCTCCACGCCATCCTGCATCACTATCGGCATCCTCACAAAACTGATTAACAAATCTTTTCCACAAAGTAGCATTTAGAAGTTGATTTTTTTCAACAAAGCGTATGCTCTTCTCTAAAAAGCCATTGTATTCATACTCGTTTTCGCGATCAGCAAAATAAATATCTGTTTTTAGTTTTGGACTATCCGCTGAATTTACGCTGATTAAATATTTAAAATAACTATTCATTCAAGCATCCTTCCTGAAATAATATTAAATATATATCCTACGCTATCACTAGAAATATTTTAATATTTTTTCGTATTCTTTGCATTGATTCTTTATACCATTTCAGTTAAATTTTTCTTGCTATCTATCTTTTGATTTATTCGTTTGGTCCTTCACCACAGTCAGGAACATCCATAGGTACTCCACCCTGTTTTGCAGACTCTATGGCAACAAGTCCAGGGATTGTATATCTTGCTGCTTTCCATACATTAAGAATCGGTTGCTTATTGTTATAAACTGCCTTACAGAAATCATCAATAAGGAATTTATGACTTCCCATATGACCATTTGGAAGACCATCATACTCTTTTGGAAGTCTGTCTACCTCTTTTTGCTGAACAGGAGAAAATACATCCCACTGCCATTCGTGATTTGCTGCCTTTGTTTTAAATTCAGGATCATTTTTGTTTGCAGTCATCTCGCCTGAATTAACATATTCGCTCACATCTGTCAGTTTCATTTTTTCAGCTTCACCAGGTTTTGATATTCTTTGAATTAAAATATGCTGAGCATTACTGAACTCATAACTGCCATCCACGCCATAAAATCCTGATATATATGAGCTTGGACTTTTATATCCTATTCTTCTGGCTTCAGTTACTCTTGCGATACCGCCATTTGAAAGCTCCATAAGCACATACTGATTGGAAAATTCGTTGTCCCATTCATTTGTTCCCTTACCAAATCTACCATCGTTAACTGTATCCTTGTAACCCATACATACAACTTTTTTTGCATAAGAATTTGTAGCCGACAGTATCATACCTGTAGAGTGTGTTGGATAGAACAAAGGTGGCATACCTGCTTCATTTGGAGTTTTCCCATATCCGATAGCATCAATATCGTGAAAATACTGGCTGTCGCCGTGTACAAATGTACCAAACTTTCCTTCTTGATATGCCGCTCTGCAGAACATAGCACATGGATAATAATAGCATGTTTCACCCATCATATATATTTTTCCTGTTTGTCTTACAAGCTCTACAATTTCCTGACAATCTTCAACAGATGTAGCCATAGGAACAGCACTATACAAATTTTTCCCTGCTTTGAGTGCCCGAATAACGATATCTCCATGTAAATGTCTTTGCGTGAAGTTAGCAATACAGTTAATATCAGGATTTGCCAGTGCATCCTCGTAGGTATCTATAATTTCTACATCAAATCTGGTTTTATAATCCTCCGCTTTTTCTCTGATCAGGTCGCACACATAAACTTTTTCAACATAAGGATGTGCTTTAAATAATGGAACAAAAAATTGTGCAAACCTACCGCAGCCGATAATAGCGACTGTTAATTTTTCATTCATCAGAATTCCTCCTGTTATAAATTAACCAAAACACCTTCGTCGGCAGATTTGTGAATGGACTGCATAATTTCTGTGAGGTGTCTTGCATAATCAAGTGTTACAATGTATGGTTTACCCTTTAAAGTTTCCGCAATCATTGAATAAATAGAATAGTGGTCACCAAAAATTTTACCCTCAAGAGTAATATTTGTTTTTTCTGTGTGAGTTACACTTCTATAAACAGTTGGGTCATCTGCTCCAGGATATGAAATTTCATGGATTTCCATTTCGTTGCCCTTAACATAAATAGTACCCTTATCACCCTGCACAACCCAATTAGGAAGATAGTCAGATATAATATTGTGATCAACCTGCACTATTATACCGCTCTCTGTAACCATAGTTGAACAGAACATATCATCAGCATCGCCCGGATTGATAATCTGTCTTTTTTGTGCATAAACTGACTTAATCGGCTCGCCAACCAGACACATAGCCTGTTCTACAATATGAGGACCCCAGTTGTTAAGGTATCCGCCTGCATAAGCCTTAAGAGTCTGCCAGTCGCTTCTTTTACCAAAAGTCATCTGGGCACGGTAAACACGAAATACTTTACCAATTTTACCTTCTTTGATTACTTCTTTAAGCTTAACAACATCAGCACCATCATGACAAGGAATGAAAGGCATAACAACTACATTATTTTTAGCAGCTTCACTTATAATTGAGTCTGCTTCATCTGTAGTAATAGCCCATGGCTTTGTAATAAGTACATTTTTTCCTGCACGAATAAAATCAAGTGCCATTGCAGTGTGCATAAAGCTGTATGTAAGAATGATTGCAAAATCATACTCATCGCTATTTAAAATTGTATGGTAATCAGTAACCTTTCTCGCATCAGGAAATCTTTCTGAATACTTGTCGAGAGCCTCCTGATTTACATCACATATAACCTTAACCTCAAATTCAGGGTGTTTTTCAAGTACCGGTCCATGAAGTTCATTTGCAGTACGACCGCAACCTATAATCGCTGTTCTTATTGCCATAATAAATTACTCCTTTATTTATAATTATTTATTGTATTCTTTAACATTGCGAGTGCTTTTTTCATACTTTCCAAGCCTTCGCCGTTTTTTGTTTCAAATGAAATTGTTCCGTCATAATTAATGTATACAAGATTATCAAGCACTTTTTTCACATAATCGCTGTAACCGTCTTCAGGCAGCATACGCTCCATCTCAGCTATATGAACATGCTTTAGGCTGTCCTTGTATTTAACAACATCATCTGCATTATCATCATTTGCTATCATATGAATAGTATCACAAAGAAGTTGAATTCTTGGGTTATTTACATCATTTACAACTCTCATACCATCTGCTAAAGTATTGATAAAGTTACAAGCAGACGCACGAAGAGGCTCCATAACCACTGTAATATCATATTTTTCACAAGCAGGAACAATTATATCCTTACAGATTTTTGCTATTTGTTCATAGCCCATATCCTGTGTAGTTTTTTCGTCAAGAGCTCTTGCAGGTGCACTGCCAAACACAACTTTTTTAACTCCAAGTTTTTTTAAACGACCAAAGGTTTTTTCTATATAGTCAGAAATAGCCTTTTCATTAACTTCACTTCCTGTAACCCTTATTGTTCTTGGGAAAAGTGCACAACTACATTCACATCCAAGTTCAATTTCCTTAAGAACATTGCATAGCTTATCAAATTCTTCATCTGGTACTGATTCAACAAGCATTGCTCTCATTTCTACGTAATCAAATCCTGCTTCCTTAATCATTTTTATAAGCTCATAGTCTATCTCCGTTTTCATTGGTGTTGAAAACTCTTTACAAAAACCATACTTCACTTTCTAATCCTCCTTCGGTCCATAGAACCTTATAAGTTTCAATTTGCCTTTAATATCAAAATTTTCACAAACTGCAGAAATAAAATACTGACTACCTGGTTTTAGTTTTTCACCATTCAGCTCTCCGCAGCCTTCAAGGACATAAATACCACTAAACACACCGTTGCTCTTAAAGGTTTTTACTCCGTTAATATCAACCATATCAAGAGAAAACATCGGCGTATTCTCATAATTTAGAATGCTTTCACCTCGTTTTTCAATTTTCCATCTGTTCTTTATTTGATTTTCAGAGTATCCTTCATAAGTGAAACAATCAAACATTTTATCAAAACCAAGTCCCTGATGACACATAAAGTCAGCAACCTTTAGACCTTTAGGTGTAACCCTTTCTGTCCTGATTGTATAATCAGTAGGCTCTTGTACCTCAATCAAAAAGCAACCTGTCCCTATCGCATGTGGAATACCTCCCTCTATAAGAAAGGTATCACCTTTTTTTACCTCAAATTTGTGAAGACAATCAAGCATTTTAGGAATATCTTGTTTATCAAAAACTTCCTTCCAATACTCTCTGGTAATGCCCTCTTTAAACCCAAAGTAGATACAAGGCTTTTGTCCATCAATTTCTCTCCCGCCTAATATATGCCAACATTCCGTCTTTCCAAACTCTGAATTGAAGAGCTCTCTCGCCTTTTCCTTTGTGGGATGAACTTGTATTGTCAATCTTTCAGCAGAGTCAATGATTTTAACCAAAACACCAAGATTATTTCCAAAACGTTCAATATGTCTTTTGCCAAGTGTGTGCTCTGGATTCTCATTTACCACATCTGCAAGAGTTATATCCGTTCCATTAACAAAACTAATTCCCTCAACAATATCTTCTCTGCCACTGTTTCTTGCTCTTACCGTTGACATTATCCATTCTTCTGGAAAATTTGTATCCTCTGCATCATTTATACCATGAAGTGCATCAATCAAGCTTCCGCCTGTATATGTACGCCATGCACCTGTTCTGCTGAGTTTTATAGGCTTTTTAAGGTCAATCATCTTGTTTTATCCTCGTTTGCAAAGTCACGGACTGTACCTGTTGGTCTGTGACTGAAGTTGAGTCTTTTAAGTCCGGCTTCTTTATCAGGCATAAAGTCAACCCACATGTAGTGCATATGTCTATCTCCCGTCACTTCTGCTCCGTGATTTGAGCCAAGGGGAATATGGATAATCGCGTCACCCTTCATATTATACTTGCCATCGTCAATGATAACTTCCATATCATTTTCTGCAAAGCTGTAGAAGAACTGGTCAAGCATTGGGTGTGCATGTGGTCTTACTAAATCATAACCATAAGACTCAACACTGCCAATTGTAAATCTTGGTATAATTTCATGAGGAATCATCATTCTGCTGATGGTTTTTTCACTCTTGTTAGGATCAATATACTGAATAGATTCCTGATAAGGTACAATAACAGGAAATTCTGTCTTATATTCCTTTAAGTCCTCAGCATCGCCTTCTTCTTCGTCCCATTGAATTTCAAGAACACGGGTTTCAGCAATTGCTTTAACAACAAGGTCTTTTTTAGGATCTGATACAAATGTTGTTCTGTCATTAAATTTGTATTCCTTTTCATCTGTTGCAAACACTGCGTTTCCTTCTAAAAGAATTAAAATATGATAATATCCAACATTTGCATCAAATGTTACACTGTCTCCCTCTGCAATTTTATGATGAACAGGTCTCGCACCATTGATTTCACCTTTGCAAAGTTCTACTGAATGTGTTCCTTCTTTTTTTGTATCTACATACTGAAAATTTACTGTGTCTGACATAATTAACACTCCTCCGTCTTAATTTTATTTCCATTTACAGATGTTACCCTATCCACAACAAGTTGCCTGAATTCCTCAGAAAGCATCGCGAAAAACGCTGTAAATCCTGTAACTCTAACTACAAGATCAGGATACTTAAACGGATCTTTGTGTGCCTCAAGGATTTTGTTGGCATCAATTATATTAATATTTAAAAGGGTATTCCCTGTGTTCATAATAGTTCGAATCATATCTGCCATTTTGTCAATTCCTTCTTCATCATTGACAATACCCGGATCAAACTCAAGTTGAACAGGAGCACAGTTTCCATAACCTGGCTGAATTGCGCCAATAGAGTTGCACATTGCAGAAACTGCTCCGTCTTTTCTAAAACCGCCATTCGGATTAGCACCATGATTTATCGCCTCGTAGGCTTTTCTGCCGTTTGGAGTAGCAGCAACAGTTTTGCCAAGACCAATTGTGTTTGACCAAGAAAAGAAACCGGGTATAAAGTTAATACCTGGATGCTGATTATTCAGGTCACGCACTAAGCTTGTGTAAATCTCGCTGACTTTCTTTGCCCACACATCACCAAGAGTATCTCCTCCACAGTAACGCTCACTATGTTGCATCAGCTGACGAATGTATTCGCCATCTTTATCCTCATAGTTGTTTTTCATATGCTCTGTAAGTTCTTCAAAAGAGATTTTGCCCTCTTTTTCTATTCTTTGCTCAAGCGCCGCAAAGCTATCTGCTACAACTGCTATACCGCTGCCGTCAACACACATATTATAGTAGTTGGCACCGCCATCTGTAATATTAACACCTTTTTCAATCAGTCCGTGCTGGAAAAGATTTAATATAAGTTCAGGTTGTGTTTTTGACTGATACTTAAGATGATGCATAATTCCGTTTCCTGTTGCATCAACGGCAATTTTAAGATGTTTTTGATAAATTTCCCAAAGTTTGCTTACTGACTTTTCTTCAGACTCTTCCATCATTTCGTAATATGCAACTTCAAATGTCTTGAGTAAATTTATTTTAATTGTGTCATTCATTGTATATTCCATACCCGGTATACACATCCAATGACATCCTGCTGCAACTCTTTTTCTGGCAAGCTCAAGTGGATATCCACATTTCATAAAACCTTCAGCAAGAGCTGTATCAGAAGAATATCTTGGCCACCCCTGTTTGTTTTTGAAAAGGTACGCAACTGATTTCTTAAAAAATTCTTCATCCAAATTGTCGTGAACACGAATTGTAAGGTTACAAGCTATGTTTATTTTATCAGCTGCATCGAGGCAAAGGTAGGATATCTTTGATGTCATATCCTTTCCGTTTGCATCAGGTCCTCCAAGCTGAAAATATCTGCTGTCCTGTAAGAAAAGACAAGCAAGATAGAACACAGCTTCCTCGTCAGTTAAAATGCCATCTTTAGTATCTTTCTCATAGTAGGGTCGAAGCATTTCATCAAGTTGACCTCCCGCGCTTCCCCTGTTGTATGTACGAGAAAGCATACTGAACCAACACATCCACTGAATTGCTTCTTTGAAAGTTTCAGGTGGCACCGTTGCGATTTTCTTATTCATTTTTGCCATTTCATAGAGATTTTCCTTGAGCTGAGGATTATTTTCCTTATCTCCGAGTTCTTTAATCTCACTTGCCATTCTGTTCAAAAAACGGATAATTGCTTCTACAACTGCAATTTCGCTGTCATAAAACTCATAATGTGTTTCGTTGTGCAATTTTCTTTGTTCTTTAAGCTTATCAAGTATGCCACCCCACCCAAGTTCAAAGCCTATCTGTAAGTCAGGCGTAAAGTGGTGGCAATTATCAATACCCGAAATTATATTATATTTGTCAAATAACTTTTGTAGTTCATCAAACGGGTAAGCAGGATTCCACTTCTTATCAACTGGTCTCAATCTTTCTAAAAACAGAAATCCCTTGCCCACAAATGCATCTAACGGCTCACAATAAAGCGGATGCTGATCCAATATGGAACAGTAATTTTCTGTCCACGCCTTATAACCATAAATAGAACCGTTTTCGTGATTTGGCTTTAACTTGTAATTAAATTCATTTTGAACAATCAGACCATAATCATCTTCATTTGCTCCACCATTTCTGGCTTTTTCTTCAGTTTGTGCCACCTTTCTTTTTCGAAGTAAGGCAATTCTTTCATCATAAGTAAAGGTTTTATCTGTTTCAAACTGATTTATAAATTTAATTTCACTCACAATAATACCTCCTTAAAGATTACACTCCACTGTAGGCAGAAAATCCTCCGTCTACAGGTACTACAACACCATTTACAAATGTTGCACCTTCTGACAAAAGCCACAACAGTGTGCCTCTTAGTTCTTCAGGCGTACCAAAACGATTCATCGGAGTGCTGTTAATTATCTTTTGCGACCTTTCTGTGTAGTTCCCATTCTCATCAATAAGCAAAGCTTTATTTTGATTAGTTAAGAAAAAGCCAGGTGCTATTGCATTCACCCTGATTCCAACTTTTGAGAAATGTACAGCAAGCCACTGTGTAAAGTTTGATATTGCTGCTTTTGCACCACTATATGCAGGTATTCTTGTTAATGGGCAAAAAGCATTCATAGATGAAATATTTATAATGTTTGCATCCTCTGATTCTATTAAATCAGGGGTAAAAACTTGAGTTGGTAATAATGTACCAAGAAAATTAAGATTAAAAACAAATTCAATTCCTTTTGGATCTAAATCAAAAAATGTTTTTATCTCTTCACAATTTTCATCACCAATTTCATAATAATCCTTGGTAGTTGTTCCCTTTGAATTATTACCTCCCGCTCCATTTAACAGTATATCAATTTTTCCATATTTTTCATTGATAATACGCTTTGCATTAACAAGGCTTTGTTTTTCGAGTACATTTGTTGATATTGCAATCGCTTCTCCACCATCATTAACTATTTCATCTACAACTTTTTGTGCTGCTTCGCCATTTAAATCAAGCACCGCAACCTTTGAGCCACATTTTGCAATTACTTTTGCAAAGTCGGAACACAAAATGCCGCCACCACCGGTAACTACTGCAACTTTATCTTTTAAATCAATTTCAAAAGGTAATTTAATCACTTTTCGCTCCTATCCAAAGCTTCCCAAATGCCATTGATATAAACAGCACCTAAAGCTCTATCATACAAACCATATCCCGGTTTGCCGTTTTCTCCCCAAATCATTCTTCCATGGTCCGGACGAATGTATCCATCAAAACCATTATCGTGATATGCTTTAATAATAGCATAAATATCGAGTGAACCACATTCTGTCTTATGTGCTGCTTCTTCAAAGCATTTATCACCTGTTATCTTGATATTTCTAATATGTGCAAAGTGTATTCTATCACAGAATTTATTAATCATTTCTACTATATCATTCTCGGGGTCAACACCAAGCGAACCGCTGCAAAGTGTTAATCCATTGTATTTGCTATCATACAATTTTAAAAATCTTTCAAGATTTTTTGCGTTAGTGATAATTCGCGGTAAACCAAAAATGCTCCATGGTGGGTCATCAGGATGAATTGCCATTTTGATTTTAACTTCTTCTGCAACCTTTATAACTTTATCTAAGAAATATTTTAAGTTATTCCATAAGTCCTCTTCTGTTATAGATTGATACTTTGTCATAAGCTCCTTCATTCCTTGCTTGGTATAACTTGAATCCCAACCTGGTAATGCCAAATTCCCTGTTAATGGATTCATATCGTGGACAGTTTCTTCACGATATATCAGTGCGTGAGACCCGTCTGACAATTCAAAATTCAAATCTGAACGAGTCCAATCAAAAACCGGCATAAAATTGTAGCATACGCAATCAACACCTGCTTTTGCAAGGTTTCTTAATGTTTCACAATAATTTTGTATGTATATATCTCTGTCCCCATCACCTGTTTTTATATCTTCATGTACGGGTACGCTTTCAATTACACTTAATTTAAGACCTTTCGCCTCAACATCGCTTTTTAATTTCAGTATTCTTTCAAGCGGCCAAACCTCTCCAACAGGAACATCATATACTGCTGATACAATTCCTGTAACACCCGGTATTTGTTTTATTTTATCAAGAGTAACCGGGTCATCGTGTCCATACCATCTAAATGTCATTTCCATAACAATCACCCTATATAACCTTTACAGTTATACCTTTACTTTCTGCTATTTTTTTTAATTCTTCTAACTTCTCATCACAGAGAGGACTTTCTTTTACAAAGTCGTTTGCTTTGTTTAAACTCTTATATTTGCCTTCGCCAAGTGGATTAAAGTTTAACATCTCATACCTTACAAGGTTCCTTAAATCCTTTATGTAATCAGCAATTTGCTCAATATTTTCTTTGTTGTCTGTCACACCAGGTATAAGTGGAGTTCTAATTATAAATGGAATATTAAGTTTATCTAATTTCTTAATATTGTCCAATACAACACTATTGGATACACCTGTGTATTTCTGATGTTTTTCATTATCAAAAATCTTAATATCGCACATTACCATATCCAAATTATCAATTAAACTCTGTGCATTTTCCAAAGGCACAGATAAGTTCGTTTCTATTGCAATATTAATATCTTCAGTTTTGCAAGCTTTTGCAAGTTCCGTTGCAAATTCAATGTTGCAAAGCACCTCACCACCTGAAATTGTAACACCGCCATTGGAATTATTATAATATGCCTTATCCTGTAGTATCTGTTTCATAACATCATCTACTGTCATGGTTTTACCACACATTACAAGTGCTTCTGCATAACACACTTCTGCACATTTTCCGCAAGAAACACACAATTCTCTATCTATAACGTGCTTTTCATCAACAATTTTGTGTGCACCTTTAGGACAAGCTTCAAAGCACTTGCCGCAACCTATGCACTTTGAATCATAGAACATAAGCTCAGACTTATTAGAAAGGGTTTCAGGATTATGACACCAAGTGCAGTGCATATTACATCCTTTTAGAAACACTGTCGTTCTTATTCCGGCACCATCACTTAATGAAAATCTTTGAATATCTGTAATTAATGTTTTCATATTCTCCTCCTGTGATATTTCAGATAAAATTATATTGGTTTAATCATAATAACAATTAAAACTCTTCTAATATTTCACAAACATTTTTTCTGTGAGTTTCCTCAACGAGACAATTATTATATATACAAAACCTATTACTGCTATAATATACTCATTGTCGGGAATATTTGCAGTTTTTAAATTTGCTCACGATATAACGACTTTTACAATTGGTATAATTACAAGACTCATCAATGTTGAAATTGCAACCATAACAGCAGGATATTTATCATCTACCCCGTATTGTCTTGCAATAACAGTCTGACTTGCCATAACTGGCATGAAAGCCTGAACAATAAACACATTCCTTGCAAGTGAGTCAACATTAAGCAGCATAATTCCAACAATGAAAACCAATGGTGAAATTATAAATCTTGCAACAAGTCCAAGACATACGCTTTTATCGAGTCTTATATTTTTAAGACCAAATTGACCTAAAGCAAAGCCAGTAAATATCATAGAAAGTGGGGTTGTCATACCGGCTATGTATTTTATTGTATCATTTGCAAAATCAGGTAATCCAAAACTTGGATAAGCTTCCCTGACTAGTACGACTATAATCCCGAGTACAAGTCCATATAATGGTGTAGGAATTTTAAACTTACCAGTAATCTTTTTCCCTGCAATTACTCTTATACCAATACTCCAAAACAGAATTGTACTAGCAACATAATAATATAAAATTATTGATGCATTTGCTTCCCCAAAAAGAGCAATACTTACAGGCATTCCCATAAACAATGTATTATTAAATGCTGTCAAAGCAATAAACGAGCCTTTTTTTTCTTCATATATTTTGAAAGCTTTGGCAATAGCCCATGCAAAAATCATTGAAACAATTTGTGACAACATAATCACCGTAACATAAAGTGGAATATTTTTTAGTTCTTCACTTCCTAATGAGGTTGTTACAGTTTTAAAAACACTACAAGGTAAAGTAATATTTACTACAAAATAGGATAAAAAGCTGCCGATTGAATTTGTTATTTTCCCATTAACCTGTAAAACATAACCTATAAACACCAATAATACTATTGTAAATACCGACTGAAAAGCCGTAACTAGTTCACCCATTATTCCTCCACTCCACATTATCATAGATATCAAAAACTAGTTTCATTGTATCATAAGCGTCGTTTATATCCGTATAATGTTCCCCATTGCCATTAAGTGAATCATAGAAACTGCTAATAACTGTCAGATGACCGCTACCCCAATATGACTTTCCCACCTTAACACTTTTGTCAGAAGTTATATATTCTGCACCCTTTTCTCCAATTTTGTATAAACAATTATCTGCATAACGATAATGAGCCTTTTCAAACAAAAGATCTAAAATATACGGTTCATCAACCACATAACAATTGGAGGCATTAAATATTCCTCTTGCGCCATTTTCAAAGTACATTAAGACCTGAGCATTGTCTTCAACCTCAATATTTGAAATATGCCAGTGATTTATGCTCGCCTTAAAATCCTCCACTTTGCCGCCAAAATATAGCATCATATCAATCATATGCACCGTCTGGTTTATAAGCAAACCGCCACCCTCGGTAGCCCATTTGCCTCTCCATTCATCCTGATTGTAATATGCTTCGTCTCTTTTCCAAAAAACATTACCTATAATACCTTTGAGTTTACCCAAATCATTGTTCAATACAATTTCTTTTAACTTTTCTATACATACATTTCGTCTATTTTGCAGCATAACGCAAAGTTTCTTTTTGTTTTCGTCACTGTTTACAAAAGCAACAAGTTCGTCCATTTCGTTTTTGTTGATTGCAACAGGCTTTTCCAAAACAACATCTTTTCCTGATTTTAAAGCCTTAATTGTCATATCTTTATGTAAATAATGAGGAGTGCATATATGTACAACATCAATATTGCAGTCCTTTAACATTTCCTCAAAGTCATTATAAACAATGCAGTTATATTCATCAGCACATTGCCTTGCCCGGCTGTCATTAATATCGCATACGGCATATAGTGTTACATTTTTAATTTTCTTTATTGCATTTGCATGAACAGGTCCTATAGCTCCGTATCCAACTATACAAATATTCAATTTCATTCCTCCTGCCCAATAAATATATCCAATCTTTCATATTAAGTATAACACATTACAAAAATAATAAAATGGCAAAACAAAACTTATTATTGTGTTTTTTAAACTTAGTGCTTTTAAAAAATTTAATTTATAATTGATTTTTTCTATTTTTTCTGTTAATATATCGTTGTATTTATTTTACTGTGATAAGAAAGAAAGGTGTTAATTTTGTACTTAAAAGATATTGATCCGTTTGTAAGACAATCTTTGATTACACATTTAAATCGCAATAATGAAAAAGATATATTTGTCAAACTAAAAACATATGACCACCGTTTATTCTATATATTATCAGACAAAGGAAATATTATAATCAACGATAAACAATACCCCTTGGAGTATGGTTCTGTAATACTATTTCAGTCCGGCACCGAATATATGTGGCAATTAGAAAACGACAATGAATTAAAATTCATCGCCGTTAACTTTGATTATGCTCATGAGTTTTCGCACATAAAATCTTCTATGCATCCAATACATTCAAACAATTTCGACAGCAGAATGATACTTGAAAAAATAGAATTTGAAGATACAAAAATATTAAATGCTCCGATTATTATAAATAAAATTTCTTCATTTGACAGAGATATAAGAAACCTATCCACGGAGTTTACAATAAAAGCTGAATACAGAGACGAGCTTCTATCAACTATAATGAAATCTTTAATAATTAAGATAATACGTTCAAAAGCTATAGGCACCGCAAATCCTAATAAGAATTATAAGTTTGTGAAAAAAATAATCGAATACATTCAAAACAACTATACAAGTCCACTCACCAATGAATCAATAGCAGAACATTTTAAAATCCATCCTGTATATCTCAATAGAGTATTTAAGGAATATACTAACAAATCAATTCATGCTTTTATTTTAAGCTACAGGCTTTCCGCTGCATGTATTTTACTTCGTTCAGAAGACTTACCCATAAATCTAATTGCATCTTCAGTAGGATACACTGATACTATACAATTTTACAAAATGTTCAAAAAACACATAGGTGTAACTCCCAAACAATTCAGGATCAACGCACCTAACGAAAACTCTCAAGATATATAAGGCCAGAAAAAAAATAAAAAGGCAGTTCAATTCAAACGGCCTTTTCGTTTATTTTAAATAAACATTGACTAATTCTAATATATATTGTGATATGCTAATAACAGAAATTACAATAAATGTTTTGGTTTTGTTATCAGGATGTACTTTTAATGTTATACAACTTCTGCATTCGATATAACTTTTGTCCATTATTTTGCAACCCCTCGTGAGTAAAAATTGCTTCTTATCAAAATTTATCGGCACTTTTTATCGGCGGTCTAGCACTTCCCGGAATAAGCAATTCCTTTGCAAAGTTTGTTTTCTGTTTATTTATATCAGTGCGATGATAGTTTTTCGTTTAACTTTTTTACACTCAAAACATCTCATTACCTATAACTACATTCCTACAAAATGCTTTGGCGACTTTTGTACTTTTTACCGCTTTTAATGTTATACCAAAAAGCATTTTTCCCACCCCTCCCTACTAGTGGGAAAAGTGGTATGAAAGTAAAATTTTTACAGTTCCCGAAAGTCGCTATATTACTGTGTTTGAAAGCTGTTGATATGTGGAGTTGTTTTCCATTTGGTGCTACTTTTGAAAAATTAACACCAAATGATATTTTTCCCAACCCCCTATGGAGCAAAAATCTCCTTATCATACATCTTGTTTTATAAAAAAAGCACACAAAAATAAATTCTTTCTTTTCTACAAAGCACATCTTACTGAATAATCTTTCACCTTTCAACCATTTGACTGATTTTTCATTATATCCGCAAACCCAACTAATGTTACATTACCCAATTCATCTGCTTTATCAACGCATCCTTTTGTAAAGCCTGATTTCGAAAATAAATAGTAATGCTTTGTTTTATATGAGAACAGATTACCACGTTTTATAAGTGTTTCTAAAACACCAAGGTCAACCTTTTCATTTGTCCATTTACATTCTGCAAATAGAGCTGTGTTTTTATCCTGTTCTCCCATAATATCTATTTCTGCTTGTGCTTTTTCTTTGGGATCGTTACCCCACCAACGACCGAGTGAGGTAAACTCTATAGGACAGTTACCGGAAAGAAGTTGTTTCCAAAGATACTGTTTGCAGATTTCTTCAAAAACCTTACCCATATAGTTAGAAAAATGCGGTTCAATTCGTTTGTAAACTAAATCAGCAGCACCACGCGCAATGATTGAGTTGTTTTCAAGAACAAAGCGATACCAGAAACGGAACATATTGTCCTCAATGGAGTAAACCGACTTACGGGAAGCTTTTTCTCCATAAGGAGTTTCTTTCTGCACAATACCAAGATTAATTAAATTTTTAATATAAGTTGCACATACATTCGTATCTTCTCCAACCTTGCTTGAAATCTCTGACATTCTTGATGAACCGGTTGCAATTGCTGTAATAATTGCTGTATAAATAGCCGGTTCACGCACTTCTTGTTTCAAAAGGTTAGTAGGTTCCTCGTACAAGAATGAAATTGGATTTAAGTATGTGTTTTTTATATTGTCTTCAACGCTTAACTTATCATCCATCTGCAAAAGGTACTGGGGTGTGCCGCCTGCAACACCATAGATAAGTGCTTTATCCTCGTTAGACAGATTTTTAAAATATCTGCAGGTTTCCTCAAAGTCAAATGGTAAAAGTTTCATTTGCGCTGTCCTTCTGCCATAAAGAGGTGCTTTATATGCGAGCACATGGTCTTCCATATACGACATAGAAGAACCACAGAGAATAAGCATCAATTTTGATGTATCTTTATATTTATCAATTAGAAGTTGCAAAGTAGATGCAAGGCTTTTTGATGAACGAGCCACATAAGGGTATTCATCAATAGCAAGAATAATTCTTTCGTTTTCCGCAAGTTTGAATACATACTCTAACGCCGCCTGGAACGAAAGGAAAGAGGATTCCGTTTCAATACCGCTTGCAAACTCCATAATGCTTTTGGAGAAGTTTTCAAGATTCTGCTTTGCGTTGCTTTCAACACCCATAAAATAAATAGCTTTTTTATTATCTATAAACTCATTTATGAGTGCAGTTTTACCAACACGGCGTCTGCCATAGATAACCGCAAATTCAAATTTATTTGATTTATAAAGCTTATTCAGAGCATCAAGCTCTCTTTCTCTGCCTATAAACATATACATGACCTCCATTTTAGGTTATCTACATAATAGCATACAAGCACAAATTAGTCAAGTACGATTTACTAATTTGTGTTTGAGTACAAAAAGAACATCCGTTTAAATTACGAATGTTCTTAAAATGTTTTGCTTATTCATAAGCCTGCTTGCATTGAGAATGTGATGTCTTGTTTATGTCCCATTTTATTGCGGTTTACGCGAGAAAATTTCCATTGTTGTTCCGGTGTCATCATATTAACCATCTGACCGCCAACGCTACCAGCCTGCTTAGATGTTAAGTCACCGTTGTAACCCTGTTTGAGGTTAACACCTACTTCGTTTGCAGCTTCCATTTTAAACTGTTCCATAGCAGCTTTTGCTTCAGGAACCATTGTGTTTCTTCTTGACATTTCTTTTACACTCCTTGAATATTTTTCGTGATAATAACTTAAAAAGATTTCTTTTTCAATCATCATCACGCTACTATTATTTGCATTGGACATTAAGGTATTCAAGTATGTTTTTCTAAAAATTGAAATATTTTCTATTCAAATAAAATTTATTATTTCCATTGAATTATTTAAAAAAGTATGATAAAATTTATTAAAACATAAAGGAGAATGAATATGCATATTACAAATGACATAAAATACATCGGTGTAAATGACCATAAAATCGACCTTTTTGAAGGTCAGTATATAGTTCCAAACGGGATGTCTTACAATTCTTATGCCATTATTGATGAAAAAATTGCTATAATGGATACAGTTGACATAAATTTTAAAGATGAATGGTTTGAAAATATAGAATATACTCTTTCAGGCAGAACACCTGACTACCTTATTATTCATCATATGGAACCTGACCATTCTGCAAACATATTTAATTTCACAGAAAAATATCCAGAAGCAAAAATTGTTGCATCAGCAAAGGCTTTTGCTATGATGAAAAACTTTTTTGGAACAGATTTTGCTGAAAAACAAATTCAGGTAAGCGAAGGAAGTACACTTTGTCTTGGTGAACACAATCTTACCTTTGTTACAGCGCCTATGGTGCACTGGCCTGAGGTAATCGTTTCGTATGATGCAAAAGATAAAGTGCTCTTTTCTGCTGACGGTTTTGGAAAGTTCGGTGCTCTTGACGCCGAAGAAGACTGGGCATGTGAAGCAAGAAGATATTATATAGGTATAGTTGGAAAATACGGTGCTCAGGTACAGGCACTATTAAAGAAGGCATCAGGTCTTGACATTGAAATAATCTGTCCTCTTCACGGACCTGTTCTTAATGAAAACCTTGGTTACTATATTAATCTTTATGATATATGGTCAGGTTACTCTGTTGAAGAAGACGGAATAGTAATTGCATACACATCTGTTTATGGCAATACTAAAAAGGCTGTTATGCTTCTTGAAGAAAAATTAAAAGAAAAAAACATCAAGGTAGTTGTAAATGACCTTGCAAGATGCGATATGGCTGAAGCTGTTGAGGATGCATTCAGATACAGCAAACTTGTACTTGCAACTACAACATACAATACTGATATTTTCCCTTTTATGCATGAATTTATCAATCACCTCACCGAAAGGAACTATCAGAACAGAACTGTTGCATTTATAGAAAACGGCAGTTGGTCACCAACAGCCACAAAAGTAATGAAGACTATGCTTGAAAACAGCAAAAATCTTTCTTACACAGAAAATAATGTAAAAATCTTATCTGCATTAAACGATGATAGTATTAATGAAATAAATCTTCTTGCAGATGAGTTATGTAAATAAAAGGAGGAATTTAAAATGAAAAAATATGTATGCGATGTATGCGGTTGGGTTTACGATGAAGCTGAAGGACTTCCTGAAAGCGGTATAGCACCTGGAACAAAATTTGAAGATTTACCTGATGATTTTGCTTGTCCTCTTTGCTCTGTAGGCAAAGATATGTTCTCAGAAGAATAATTATTATTCCCGCCATAACAAGGCGGGAATATTTTAAAAGGAGAAATTTATGAAGTTAGTATTACTTACTGCACTTGGCGTTGGCGGTGCAACATTAATAGGTTCAATTCTTGGATTTATTTTCAAATCGTTGTCTCACAAGTTTTCTGATATTGTTCTTTCCTTTGCAGCCGGTGTTATGCTTGCAGCTGCAGTTTTTGGACTTATTATGCCATCTGTGGAATATGGGGGCAAACTCGGACTGATAACTACTGTGGCAGGTATCTTCGTTGGTGCATTGTCGTTAAATATAATTGATAAAATTGTTCCCCATTTACATAAGCTTATGGGAACAGAATATGAAGAACATCACAACAAAAACTTAAGCAAGGTATTATTATTTGTTACTGCAATTGCAATTCACAATCTTCCCGAAGGTATTGCCGCAGGCGTTGGTTTTGGTTCAGGTGACACAAATCAGGCACTGCTGATTGCAGGTGGTATAGCTCTGCAGAACATTCCTGAAGGAATGGTGATTATCGGTCCTATGCTTGCATCAGGCGTTTCAACAAAGAAAACATTTATATGTGCAGCATTTACAGGCGTGGTTGAAGTTATAGGCACGCTGATTGGTTATTTTGCAGTAAGCATATCCCAGATAATACTCCCTTTTGCACTTGCTTTTGCAGGCGGAACAATGCTTTATGTAATAAGTGATGAAATGATTCCTGAAACACACTCTCACGGCAATCAAAGAGGTGCAACATATGCACTTTTAGTTGGTTTTTGTGTGATGCTTGTATCTGATGTTCTTTTAGGATGAAATCTCTTTAAATGTAATTTTTAAAAAAAATATTGACAAATCAATCTGAATGTGATAGAATATCTCCAATTTAAACGCTGAGATGCGGAATAGTACGCAAAACACTTTCGCCTTGAGAGAGGTGCCGGTTGCTGCGAGGCATTGGGAAAGATTTGCAGAACTCACCGCGGAGCGGTTGCCGTGAACTAACAGTAGGGGCAAACGGGAACTCCCGTTACAGAGTTAAGATGTGTTAGCATCTAAGGTGCATTCTGAGCGAATGAAGAAGAGTGGTACCGCGGAAACGAAATTATAGCGTTTTCGTCTCTTTGAACCAACAGAGAGATGAAAGCGCTTTTTTGTTGGTTATAGATATTACCTGTTATTTGAAAGGAGTTTTTAAAATGAACAAAATTAACATTACAGACATTACCCTTAAAAAGCTTTCAGCAGAGCGTGAAGTAGCGCTTCTTTTCCGTGAAAAAACAGCAATTGCTGTTTGCGCTGATAAGCTTGGTGCAGATGCAATAGAGCTTGCTCCTGTGAAAAATCTTCGTGAAGATACTATTATTTACAAAACTATTGCTCAAAATGTTGAAAATGCAACCGTTGCCATTCCTGTAGGCTTTAGTGCAGAGGAAGTTGCTGCAGCCTGGGAATGTGTCAAAGATGCTAAAAAACCTCGTCTTCAGATTGAGGTTCCTGTATCTACAGTTCAGATGGAATATACTTATCACATTAAAGCAGAAAAGATGCTTACCAAAATTGGTGAACTTACAAAGTCTGCAAAAGATTTATGCAATGATGTAGAATTTTCTGCCCTTGATGCAACAAGAGCGGACATTGATTTTCTTATCAGTGCTGTAAAAGAAGCTGAGGCCAATGGTGCAAGCATTGTTACAATCTGCGATGACGCAGGTGCATCTCTCCCCGATTCTATTGCATCATTAGTTGAAAAAGTAAAATCAGAAGTAAATATTCCTGTATATGTTCAGGTTTCTGATCGCATCAACATGGGTGTTGCATCAGCTATAGCATCTGTGCAGAAAGGTGCAGACGGTCTTAAATGTGCAATGGCAGGAAAAGATATTCTTTTAACAGGAGAAATTTCCGATGCAATTAAAGTATGTTTTGCAGAAACAGGTATTGAAACAAACCTCAACACCACAAAAATTCACGCAAGCATTGATGAAATGCTTAGCCATATTAACCATGAAGCATACGAAAATGAAAACTCAGTAAGTGAAAAGAAAAAAATTCTTCTTGATGCTGACAGCACAATCGTTCAGGTTGCACAAGCTGCACAGGTTTTAGGTTACGAGCTTTCAGATTCAGATATTGGAAATGTTCATAAAGCACTTATTCGGATATGCCAGAAAAAAGATGCTGTCGGAGCAAAAGAACTTGAGGCTTTAATCGCAAGCTCTGCTATGCAGGCTCCTTCAACATATCATTTTGAAAGCTATACAACAACAAGCAGTAATCTTACAAGCTCAATGTCACAGGTAACTTTAAAATGCAATGATGAAATTATTTGCGGTGTAAGTGCAGGTGACGGTCCTGTTGACTCCGCTTTCCGTGCTATCGAACAATGCATAGGACATCACTACGAGCTTGATGATTTCCAGGTTCAGTCTGTAACTGAAGGAAAAGAAGCTTTGGGTTCTGCAGTTGTAAGACTCAGAAATAATGGTAAGCTTTATTCAGGCAACGGTATTTCAACAGACATCGTTGCAGCAAGCATAAGAGCTTATGTAAACGCTCTTAACAAAATAGTATTTGAGGAGGCATAAAATGAAAATTGTATTTTCAACCAAGAATGTAAATCGTGCATCTTTCCTTGATATATGCCGCTATGCTTACGATTACGGATTTGAAGGCTTTGAAATACACGATGCAATAAAAGAACGCGGTCAGCATCACGACAGTATTTTGCGTCGTGACCGCACATCAGATGCTAAAAGAAAGCTTATAAACCGTAAACTTTCAGTTCCTGCACTTCGCATGCCTTATCCTGTTGAAAGTGCGGAAACTACATCAGAAATACTTGTAAAATATGTTGATATGGCTGCAAATGCCGGAATCAGCAATATTATAGTGCGTGTAGAAGAAGAAACATCTTTTGATATATTAAACGAAAAGCTTGCAGATGCAGTTAAAGCAGCTGAAAAATCAGATGTTGGAATTTTATTTGAAACAGTTGGTTTTCTTTCAGACACAGAAAATGTTATAAAAATTATCAACCACTTCTCCTCTGCTGCAATCGGTGCATCATGGAATGTCAGAGGAACATATTTTGGTGCAGGTGAAACTGCAGAAACAACAATCAAAACACTTGGTGCATACATCAAATATGTCCGCCTTGGTGATATGAAAGACGGGAAAACAGTTTTAATCGGCGAAGGCGAACTTCCTGTTGAAAACTTAATCAATGCCCTTTCTTCACTTAACTTTGACGGATTTATCTGTGCTGCATGGAATGAAGATATAAATGATGCGGATATTGTTTTAACACACTTTGCAAACTACATTTCTTCTCTTAAAAGAGAAAAGAAAACATATGACCGTGCATATTACAACCGTTCAAAAACAGGTACTTATGTATGGAAAAAATATGATGTAATCGATGCAACTTTCTCTGATGTTCTTGACACTATGGTAGAGAATTATCCTGACCAGTATGCATTTAAGTATCCTACCCTTGATTACACAAGAACCTATGAACAATTCCGTCGTGATGTTGACGAATGTGCTGCTGCACTCATATCACTCGGTGTAAAAGCAGGCGACCATGTTGCTGTATGGGCAACTAATGTTCCTGAATGGTACATTACTTTCTGGGCTACTACAAAAATCGGTGCTGTTCTTGTTACAGTAAATACTGCATACAAAATCCATGAAATAGAATATCTGTTAAAACAGTCAGACACTCATACTCTTGTTATGATTGAATACTGTAAGGATATTAACTACAAAGAAATAATTCAGGAGCTCTGTCCTGAACTTGAAAATCTTACACCAGGTGAACCTCTCTATTCAAAAAATCTCCCATTCCTTCGCAATGTTGTAACAGCAGGCTTTTCAATGAATGGATGTCTCACATGGGAGCAGATGCTTTCGCGTTCTGCTTTAGTACCTCGTGAAGAAGTAAGAAGAAGAGCTTCACTTGTTAAGCCTGACGATGTTTGCAATATGCAGTACACATCAGGTACAACAGGCTTTCCTAAAGGCGTTATGCTTACACATCGCAATATTGTAAATAACGGTAAAACTATCGGCGACAGAATGGATTTATCTACAGCTGACCGCATGATGATTCAGGTTCCTATGTTCCACTGTTTCGGCATGGTACTTTCTATGACCTCTATGATGACTCACGGCGGAACTCTCTGCCCTATCCCATATTTTTCACCGAAATCATCGCTCGCTTGCGTGAATGACGAAAAAATCACCTGTTTTAACGGTGTTCCTACTATGTTTATTGCTATGTTTAATCATCCTGATTTTGCAAAAACTGATTTCTCATATATGCGCACAGGTATTATGGCAGGTGCAAACTGCCCTGCTGACTTAATGCGTCGTGCTGCAGATGAAATGAATATGAAAGAAATTATATCTGTTTACGGTCAGACAGAGGCATCACCAGGATGCACAATGGGTGAAGTAAATGAAGACATCGACCATCGTGTTGAAACTGTTGGCAGTCCGTTTCCTGGTGTTGAATGTAAAGTTATTGACCCTGAAACAGGCGAAGAGCTTCCTGATGGAGAGAGCGGTGAGTTTGTAGCCCGTGGCTTTAACATAATGAAAGGCTATTACAAAATGCCTGAAGCAACAGCACAGGCGATTGATGCTGACGGTTGGCTTCATTCAGGTGATATCTGTTGCAGAACTCCTGATGGTTATTACAAAGTAACAGGCAGACTTAAAGATATGATTATCCGTGGCGGTGAAAACCTCTATCCTCGTGAAATTGAAGAATTTTATCTGACAAATCCTAAGGTAAGAGATGTTCAGGTAGTTGGTGTACCTGATGAAAAATATGGTGAAGAATGTTGTGCATGGATTATTCTTCACAAGGGTGAAACTGCTGACGAAAACGAAATGAAAGAATTTGGCAACGCATCAATTGCAAGACACAAGGTTCCTAAGTATTTCTTATTCGTTAAGGAATTCCCTATGAACGCTGCAGGTAAAATTTTAAAATATAAAATGCGTGACGAATCAACAGAAATTTTAGGTCTTAAAAAATAATTAAAAAAAGTATTGACAATTCAAAAGAACCGTTGTATAATAATCACAAATTTGAATATCACAAAGAACGACTATGACGAAGACGGTCGGATTGTGAAGCCCTGAGAGAGTTGCCGGTTGGTGCGAGGCAAAGGTGAATCTTTCCAATGACCTATCACTTCTGAGTCGGAGGACCGAAAGGCAAAGCTGAGTAGACTCCTTCCGTAATGCTGCGTAAAAGCAAAGGACTTGATAGAGTCCGTAAAGTGACGGAATTTTTTCCGTAATTTGAGTGGTACCGCGGGTATAATAACTCGTCTCAAAAGAAATCTTTTTGAGACGGGTTTTTTGTTTTATTCAAACCGTATCAACGGAAATGAAAGGAGACAAAAGAAATGGATTACAATTTAAAAGAAGTTGCAGGAAGAATCAGAGACCTCAGAGAAGCAAAAGGCTATACACCTGATGAGCTTGCTAAGCTTACTGGCGTAACTGTTGAGGATTACAAAATTCTTGAAGAAGGCGAAACTGATTTCAGCTTCACTTTTATCTACAAGTGTGCAAAAGCTTGTGGTGTTGAAGTAGTTGATATTTTAGAGGGAACAAGTTCAACTCTTACATCATTTGCTATCACAAGAAAAGGCGAAGGTCTTAAAATTATCAAAAAGCAAGGTGTTGTTTACAACAACTTAGCTCCTAAATTCAAAGATAAGCTTGCTGAACCTTTCCTTGTTAAATTCCCCTACCTTGCAGAAGAACAGAACGCTCCTATAAAGCTTAATTCTCATAACGGACAGGAATTTGATGTTATCGTTAAAGGATCACTTAAGGTTCAGGTTGGAAACCATGTAGATATACTCAACGAAGGCGATTCTATTTTCTATAACAGTATCATCCCCCACGGTATGATTGCAGTTAGTGAAGGAGGATGTGAATTCCACGCTGTTGTACTCAACCCACAGGATGGTCAGGTAAGTGAAGAATATCCTGAAGCTCCGTTTATTGCTGCAAAAGCTGCAGTTGTTCAGAACAAAACTGAAACAGTTGCAGATAAATTTATTGAATCATCCTATGATGAAAATGGTGTATTTAACGGAATTACATTCAAAAATGAAGATAAATTCAACTTTGCATTCGACTGTGTTGATGCAATCGCTGAAAAGAATCCTGATAAACTTGCAATGATGTGGGTCGCAAATGACAAAACTGACCGAAAGTTTACTTTCGGCGATATGAAAAAATATTCTGCAAAAACTGCAAACTATTTTGAATCACTTGGTATCAAAAAAGGCGATACAGTAATGCTCGTTTTAAAGAGACATTATCAGTTCTGGTTCTGTATGCTTGCACTTCATAAAATCGGTGCTATTGCAATCCCTGCAACAAACCAGCTTGTTGAACACGATTTCACATACAGATATAAGGCTGCAAAGGTTAAAGCTATAGTTTGCACAGCGGATGGTGATGTTTCAACAGAAGCAGAAAAGGCTGCATCTGAGTTCCCTGGAATGATAAAAGTTCTTGTTGGCGGAGAAAAAGAAGGCTGGAACAACTTCAATGTTGAAATGGAAAGATTCAGCACACACTACTTCCGTAATGAAAACACTCCTTGCGGTGACGACCCGATGCTTATGCTCTTTACTTCAGGAACAACAGGATATCCTCGTATTGCAACACATTCTTATAAATATGCATTAGGACATTATCCTACAGCTAAACACTGGCATAATGTTAACCCTGACGGACTTCACTTTACAATTTCAGACACAGGCTGGGGTAAAGCTCTCTGGGGCAAACTCTATGGACAATGGCTTTGCGAAGCAGCACAATTCACATACGACTTTGACCGTTTCCATTCAGAAGATATTTTGCCAATGTTTGCAAAATACAATATCACAACATTCTGTGCTCCACCGACAATGTACAGATTCTTTATCAAAGAAGATTTATCACAATATGACCTTTCATCAATTGAGTATGCAACAACAGCAGGTGAAGCACTTAATCCTGAAGTATTTAACCAGTTCAAAAAAGCTACAGGGCTTACAATTATGGAAGGCTTTGGACAGACAGAAACAACACTTTCTATCGCAAACTTTGTTGGTACTACACCAAAAATCGGTTCAATGGGCAGACCAAGTCCACTTTATGATGTAGTAGTTTTAGATCCTGACGGAAAGGAATGTAAAACAGGTGATGCAGGTGAAATCTGTATCCGTACAAAAGAAGGTACACCTTGCGGTCTCTTTATCGGCTATTACTTAGACGATGAGAAAACAAAGGAAGTATGGCACGACGGATACTACCACACAGGCGACCAGGCTACAATGGACGAAGACGGATATCTCTGGTATGTGGGAAGAATTGATGATGTTATCAAATCATCAGGCTACCGTATCGGACCTTTTGAAATTGAAAGTGTTATTATGGAACTTCCTTATGTTCTTGAATGTGCAATCACTCCTGTTCCAGATGAAGTTCGCGGACAGATTGTAAAGGCCACAATCGTACTCACAAAGGGTAATGAAGGCACAGACGAGCTTAAAAAGGAAATTCAGGAATATGTTAAGACACATACAGCACCTTACAAATACCCAAGAATTGTTGAATTCGTTGACGAACTTCCAAAAACAATCAGCGGTAAAGTAAGAAGAGTTGAAATCCGTAACAAAGACCTTGAGAAAAACAAATAAACAATTTAAACCCGAGCAAACGCTCGGGTTTAATGTTATAACAAAAGGCACACGCAAATTTGCTATTATGAAACATTAGCTGCAAACTCACTTCTTTTCATTTTTCCACTCCTTTCTAAAAGGGTTTTTATTCAGCAATTACAAGAGACTCATTGAGCACCTTGCCACAATAGTTACACTTATTGCAATCCTTATCACACGATGTTGTATGTATCCAGAGATCTCCCGGTATTTTAGAACTGTCGATTACATACGGTGCAAAAACTGAGATATTGCACTTGATATTATGTATGGCGGAAGAGGAACAGACGCTTACAATCAGGCAATGTCTACAAAAGTATCTGAGTACAGCGATAAGGCACAAGGGACTGACCTTCTTGAAAAAGAGCTTGTTGCTGAATTTACAAGAACACAGCTTTCAAATGAGGGAGTTGTTGAAAGAATAGTTAAGGAAAACAGAAATGTTGCAACAAAAATCTACAATGCTCTTAAAAAAGCCTACACAAACATCAAAAATAAGCTTCAGGGAAAAGAAACTAGATAAGTGTATCGGTGAATTCAGAACACCCTAAAAACGGCACATATTTGATAAATTTAATATTAAACTACATAAAACCCTGCTTTGCTTGATGCAAAACAGGGTTTATCGATGGTCTGAAATCCACTTCAAATTGAAGTAGATTTTATTGTCTAAAAATACTTCTTGCTATTCATCAAACACTGAATATTGTTTAATGTTTCACCAAAGCGTTGGAAGTGAATTACTTCACGCTGGCGGAGGAATTTAAGTGGTTCTAATACATCGTAGTCATCGCAGAGATCCATTAAATATTCGTAGGTTGCTCTTGCCTTTTGTTCTGCAGCCATATTTTCGGATAGATCGGTTATTGGGTCTGAGGTTACCTGAAGTGTTGCCGCAGAAAACGGATCGCCTGACGCAGACATTGGATATGCTCCGATACCATGGTCTACATAGGCATCTCCGTATGCGTTTTTGATTTGTTCCCTTGTTGCGCCCTTTAATAGCTGTCTTACCATTGTGCAAACAATTTCTTGATGTGCCAGTTCTTCCGTACCTACATCGTGTATATAATGCTCCTTTATATGAAAATGCCCTGAAACTCGCTCAAATACAGGTGTTTGAGCGTTGCCTGAAATATGGGACATGCCCTGAGTATGTAAGAAAAATCAAGGCAAAAGAACCTGAAATGATAGTAAATGTAAAGCTATCTGTAAATTGAAAATTAATTCAGACCAATTTGGGCGGAATTTAATTAGTCCCAATTTGGGACACATTTTTTTGCAGTATAAGAGGAACTAACACCCGTCAATTGTGACGGGTGTTGTTTTTATGCCGAAAAAGGTGTTTGTTTTAGCAAGCACGGCATTTGTACTCCCAAAAGCCACTTGTTTGTGGCTATGCCCCTAAAACCCCAACTTGATTTTGTTGAAAAACAATAAAAATGTTGAAATTCGCCATAAAATATTGATTTTCATAATTGATTGTGCTATAATATATAATAATGTATTGTAAATTATTATTGTAGCCGAAAGGATGAATAAGAATGGCAGTTACTTATAATAAATTGTGGCATCTTCTGCTTGACAGAGGTATGAAGAAAAAAGAGTTGCAGGAAATGGCAGAGCTTACAAGCCATACAATGCTTAAACTTCGCAATAATCAGGATATTTCACTTGAAGCTATGCTGAAGATTTGTAAGTGCTTGGAATGCAATATGGAAGATATTATGGATGTAATCGAATAGTACGAAAGGAGGGGGCTTATGAAAGCAAAAGAAGCTAAAGCTCGTTTGAAAATAAACAAACTACTCGAAGAAACTGGTTGGCGTTTCTTTGACGATGAAAATGGAGCCGCAAATATTCAGGTTGAGCCGAATGTAAAAATAACAAAAACACAAATAGATTCATTAGGTGAAGATTTTAATACAGTAAAAAACGGATTTGTAGATTTCTTGTTACTTGATGATAACGGAAAACCATTCGTAGTTCTTGAAGCTAAATCAGAAGATAAAGACCCACTTGTAGGTAAAGAACAAGCAAGAGAATATGCAAAATCGTTGTATGTTAAATATGTAATTTTATCAAATGGAAATCAGCATTATTTTTGGAATATTACAAAAGGAAATCCTCAGATTATAACTGCTTTCCCGAGTTATGAGAGCTTAAAAGAAAGTAAGGCATTTACTGCCGATTCATCAAAATTGTATAAAGAAGAAATCAGGAGCGACTATATAGCGGTCATTAAAAATCCTAATTATGAAGAAGCTCCCGAATATAAGAACGAAGAAACGAGACAGAAATTTATATTTGATAGCGGATTGCGTTTTTTGAGACCCTATCAGGTTAATGCTTTGAAGAAATTACAAGCTTCTGTAAAAGACGGAAATCAACGATTCTTATTTGAAATGGCAACAGGCACAGGAAAAACACTTACATCTGCTGCGGTTATCAGATTATTTTTAAGAAGCGGTAATGCAAATAGGGTTTTGTTTCTTGTTGATAGAATCGAACTTGAAAATCAGGCAAAAAAGAATTTTCAAAACTATCTTTCCCCTGACTATCAAACAGTAATTTTTAAAGAGAATAAGGATGATTGGCGTAAGGCTGAAATTGTTGTTTCTACTGTGCAGACGCTTGTGGCAAACAATAAATATAAAAGATTTTTCAAGCCTACTGATTTTTCTTTGATTATAGCAGATGAAAGCCATCGCTCAATTAACGGAAACAGCAGAGCAGTATTTGAATATTTCTTAGGATATAAGTTAGGACTTACAGCTACTCCGAAGGACTATATAAAAAATGTAGATATTGAAAAAATGAAAAGTACAGACCCACGAGCTTGGGAAAAAAGACAGCTTCTTGACAGTTACAAAACTTTTGGATGTGAAAGCGGAGAGCCGACATTCAGATATTCGTTGCTTGACGGTGTTCGTGACGGTTATTTAATCAATCCTACAGTTGTTGATGCAAGAACTGAAATTACGACCAAACTGTTGGCAGAAGAAGGTTATGCGTTTATAACAACAGGTGATGAGCAAGACGAAGAACAGGAAGAAACATTTTTCGCAAGAGATTTTGAACGTAAATTCTTTTCTGAAACTACCAATAAGGTTTTTGTAAAAACATTTATGGATAACGCATTAAGAGACCCAATAACAGGCGAAATCGGTAAGGGTATTATTTTCTGCGTAAGTCGCAGACACGCTGCAAAAATCACACAGTTACTCAATGAATATGCAGATAAAATGTTTCCGGGCAAGTATTGTTCGGACTTTGCTATGCAGATAACATCAGATGTTATGAATGCACAGACTTATACAACTAATTTCCAAAATAACAATTTAAGCGGTACTACTGTATTTTTGGATGGTTACAAATCGTCAAAAACAAGAATATGCGTAACAGTCGGTATGATGACAACCGGATATGATTGTGAAGATTTGCTCAATATAGGCTTGTTAAGACCAATATTTTCGCCTACCGATTTTATTCAGATAAAAGGCAGGGGTACAAGAAAAGCAACTTTTGTTTATAGAGAAAAAATCAACGGAATTATTGAAGAACGCAAAGAAGAAAAAACTACCTTTAAGCTCTTTGATTTCTTTGGTAACTGTGAATATTTTGAAGAAAAATATAACTATGATGAAGTCATAAAGCTTCCGAGAACGCATACATCAGGTAATGGGACAGAGCTTCCAACACAATCTGAAGATTATGAGAATTTTAACCCTGACCCATTGGCTTCTATGACGGAAACAGCGATTGGGATTGAAGGTATGAAGATTGACAGAATGTTCTTCGATAAATTTGAAGAAACTGTCAAGGATGACCCGATTGCAAAGGAACAGTATGAGCAAGGCAATTATCAGGCTGTTATCAGCTATATAGATGAAAACATAATGAATAAGCCTAATGAATATTATACTTGGGACAAGCTGCGCAGAGCGATTGGAAGCGACAGACGAATCACTGCAAGAGAAATTCTTGATAAGATATTTGGTGTTTTGCCATTCTTTAAAAGTAAGAAACAGCTTGTTGATGATGAATTTGAGTCATTTATGCTTACAAGCAAAGTTCCGCAGGAAAAATATTGGGATATAAAGCATTTCTTTGAAACATACATAACAGACAAAGATGTAAGACGGGCGATTGAGGACGGGACTTACCAGCTTTTGGGTACAGAAATCAGCACATATACAATGTCCGATTTGAAAAAGCTCGGTAAGGACTCAATGTTGCACATCGTAGATTATGTTAATGACAATGTGAATGTTTCAAGATTTATGTAGGAGGAAGCTATGTTAAAGTTTGATGTAAAAAGAAAAATCAATACCTTGCGGGATATTTTGGTTGGCAAAGTACCTGACCCGAAGGCACAGGTTGAACAAATTACCATTGCAATGATTTATAAATTTATGGATGATATGGATATTGAAGCAATGGAATTTGGTGGTGAACGTGTATTCTTTAAAGGCGAATACGAAAAATATGCGTGGTCAAATCTTATGAGTCCTGAAAATAGCGGACAGAAAAGAGCAATGATTTATGCTGAGGGTATTGAAAAAATGGTAATGAATCAGAATATACCCCAGCTATTCAGAGATATATTCAGAGGTGCATATATACCATACAGAGACCCCGAAACTCTTAATATGTTTTTAAAAGAAATCAGCGATTTTTCTTATGATAACAGCGAGGATTTGGGGAATGCCTTTGAGTATTTGCTTTTAATAATGGGTAGTCAGGGCGATGCAGGGCAGTTCAGAACACCGAGACACATTATTGATATGATGGTTGAAATTGTTGACCCGAAGAAAAATGATACAATTCTTGATCCGGCGTGCGGAACAGCAGGATTTTTGATAAGTGCTTATAAGCATATCAAAAATACAAATGTGGACGAGAACGGAAATTCAACCCTGACACCTGATGACAGAAGACGATTAACCGATAATTTTGCAGGATATGATATTTCTCCCGATATGGTTAGATTATCAAGAGTTAATATGTATTTACACAATTTTACTAAACCTAACATAAGTGAATACGATACTCTTACAAGCGAGGAAAAATGGGATGATAATTATGATGTGATTCTTGCAAATCCTCCGTTTATGACACCAAAAGGCGGTATTATGCCTCATAGACGATATATCACAGAAGCAAAACGCTCAGAAGTGTTATTTGTAGATTATATTGTTCAGCATTTGAATACAAACGGAAAGGCTGCCATTATTGTTCCTGAAGGTATAGTTTTTCAGTCACAGTCTGCATATAAAAAGATTCGCCAAATACTTGTAGATGATGATTTTCTTTATGGTGTTATTTCCTTGCCTGCCGGAGTTTTTAACCCTTATAGTGGTGTAAAAACAAGCATTTTGTTAATTGACAAAACACTAGCAAAGCAGAAAGATGATATTCTTTTTATTAAAATGAATAATGATGGATTTGATTTAGGGGCACAACGCAGAGAAATAAAGAAAAATGATATTCCTGACATTGTTAATATCGTTAAGGCATATCAAGAGAGTGAAGATGTCAGCGACAATCCGATTGTTACTTTGGCTGATAAGAAAAGGATTTGCGAGCAGGATTATATCCTTGTTGGAGAACGATATAAACAAGATAGAATGATTGATAGCAAGTGGGAAATGGTCAAATTAGGCGACTTGTGTGATTTGCAAAATGGTTATGCATTTAAATCTTCTGATTATATTGATTGCTCAAACACTTTAAATTTTAGAATGAGTAATATTAGACCGGATGGAAACGTGGATTTAGAATATGCAAAAAAACATCTTCCAAATGAGTATGCTGAAAAATTTCCAGAATATATCTTGTCATCAGGGGATGTTGTAATAGCGATGACCGATATGGCTAATGACCCCCAAATATTAGGAGTTCCAACTATTATCCCAGAACATTATGGTACATTACTTTTGAATCAGCGTGTAGGTAAATTCATAAATATCAATTGTGAAAAGTTGTATGTGCCATTTTTAAAACATGTACTTAATTGTGATACGGTGAAAAATTATTATAAATCACTCAGTGGCGGAGGATTGCAAATTAATTTAAGCAAAAAAGACTTATTACAACTACAAATTCCTGTTCCTCCACTATCAATTCAGAGAGAAATTGTTGATGAAATAGAAAGTTATCAAAAAATTATTGACGGTGCAAGGCAAATTGTGAATAATTATAAGCCAACTATCAAGATTAACCCTGAATGGGAAAATGTTGAAATTGGAAGTATGTATGATATTAGTTATGGTGTTACCATTTCTATTCCGCAAAATGAAGATGAAAACGGAATCAAAATTATATCTACTGCTGAGGTTGGTTTAGATGGACAGCTTGATTTGTCAAATATAAGAAAAGTACATTACGATAAAAAGTATGAAAAATTTGTTTTAGAGCCTGATACATTGCTATTTAATTGGAGAAATGCTCCAAAACACGTTGGTAAAACAGCTTGGTTTTTACAGGAGGACGATAAATATATAAGTGCCTCATTCTTGTTATCGTTGAAAAATAAAAATCCTAAATGTTACGATAATGGGTTTGTGTGGTGTGCTTTAAACAACCTTCGTGAAACCGGTTATTTTATGAGAAATGCAAGACAGGCTGTAAATCAAACGAATTTCAACGGGGACCAGCTTTCAAAAACAAAAATAGCTATACCAAATATAGAGGAACAACAGCATATTATGAAAGGCATATATGAGGAAATGGTTATTGTTGAAAAAAATAAGAGGTTGATTGAAATTTTTGAACAAAAAATAAAGGATAAAATTTCAGAAGTTTGGGGTGATTAATTTGGGAGCTGATGAGATCCGCAAAAATCTTGGCGAAGCATTATCTATATTTGCAAAAACAGTAGAAAATGTAACAAATTCAATGGATGTAGAAGCAACAGTAGCGTACAGAGATTTTGTAGATGATTTGATGTCATATTTTCCAATGACCAAAGTAAATACTCAAGCAGGTACTTATGACCAATACCTACAAGATTTAAGAAAAACTGTTGTCGATAATTATGATAAAAATAATTATCAGGTAGCATATTTTTATGCCCACTTGATTTTTATGAGTTATATTTATTACTCGGTTGAATTAGCTTATAGATTTTTGCCGCAAAAGACAAAAGACCAATACGATATGATAAATGCTTATAGTGGAAATAATAAACCTAATATCGCAGACACTCCCAATGTTTATTCGTTCAGTAAAATACCCGAAAAAGAAATTTTTAAAGTGTTTTATGCTATTGGCATGGATGTGCAATACATTCAACAGCTTTCATCGTATGTTAAGGAACGTGATGACTATGCACATGCTACGGGAAAAGGAAATATAGATGATGATGCTTTTAAAACTAACATTAAAACTGTAAAAAGAAATATGGGTACAGTTCATAAATTGTTTCAACCATACATCAAAGATAAATATATTGCTTTTTTAATAGATAAGTGTGAATTGTCTCACGAAACAGTTGAAATGGCAATTTCTGATTATATTGTTGATGAAAATTTTTCATATCAGGATATTGATTACCTATGTAATTTAGGAATTAGCAATATAAGAAACGAAAACGATATATTTAAAAGTAAATATAGTTTGGTAAGAAAAGTTCATTGTGCTTTTATTGAACATTGCATAGAAACTTATGGTATTTCCGAGCCAACCAATTTAGGTAATCTAAGAAACGATACATATTTATATTTTAAATACAAAGACAATGCAGAGAAATACATTGAAAGAGAACTCGGAATAAATGGCTACGAATGTGTTAAAAACGGCGGAGAGTTCCCATTGTATGAGTGTCCTGAATGTGGCGAGGAGCAGTTGGCTCACAATGTAGAAAACGGCAAATTCCATTGTTTTCATTGTGATGAGGATTACACTTCTGAAACATTGACATTTTGTTCTCGTTGCGGAGCATTGACAGGAAAAAATGAAATGGATATATGTAAAAACTGTATTGAGGATATGGTGGAAGAATAACAAAAAATCTGCATCTCTATTAAAGAAATGCAGATTTTTTATTTCAAAGGATTTTCAAGTATATCTTCAATATTACAACCGAGAATACGGGAGAGTTTATAAAGGGTTTGAGCTTGTGCTTTGTCAATATCGTTGACTTTTTGTTCATACATTTGGATTGAACGGAGCTTAACGCCTGACATTTCTGCAAGCTCGGACTGAGATATTCCTCTGCTTTCACGGATGCGTTTTAGCTTTGTTTCAAGCTCGGCTTTGTTATAAAAGCTCTCCATACTGTCTATAAATTGAGTTATATCCATTTCGTGATAAACCGAGTACATAGAAATAATTTCAGATAGCGGAATACGTTCAAAAATATCTTTGAAGCGATGTCCCGATGCCCACTGATATTCAGCGAGTGCCCAGCCTGCCCAATACTCGGGCGAGGCTCCTTCGCTATTTGTTGCAGGGGGTATTTTTTTATCCTTATACGCTTTTTTTATTATTTCACGTGCAAGCTCAACACCCGACATTCCTGAAATTACAGCCGGATTTCCACTTTCAAATTTTTGTGCATATCCCGTTGTAACAAAGAGCGAAGCAATCCAATTTGCTTTAAACCCGCAGTCGTTTATGGCATAGTCAAGCATATCTGCAAGACATTCCTTTGCATCATTCAAATATAATCCGCTGTATGCGTGAGTCATCGTTTTTCAGCTCCTCTCTCAGAATATCCATTACAAAAATGTCATCTCGGTAGGATTTACTCTTTTTTATTTCCTGACGGTATGTTTTTCTTGCTGTTGTATCTCTGTCAAGAAATTTTGGATAATAGATGCTTTTGTCAACTGGTGATGCATCTATAAATTTAATTTGTTCAAATGCTTTTTGTGATACCAAAACAGTCTGTTCTCCGAGCTTACCGAGCTTTAATGCCTGATTTAAGCTGCGAAGCGGAAGTCCGTTTGACACAAAGCTTTCTGCATATCGAAAATATGAATCATCAGCACGATAGCCGACAATCACATCATAGCTTGATGTATCAATAGAATAATGCTCTATGATATATTCTCTTGCATCAACGGCTATTTCAGAACTCAGCTTGAATGTGCGATATTTAAGGAGTATGGCAATCCAATTCAAAACAGTATGATTTCCGTCCATTAAATTTAAGGTTTTAAGTCCGTCAGTATTTAATGTATAACGGTTTATAAATCCGTCTGTGTTCTGCTTGCAAGCCCATTCCTTTGCCATTTCCTCTGAGCGTGTGCAGTAAAAGCCTTTTCCGTAATCATTATGCTCATTTCCTATATTTATATCTGGTATCTCTATAATGTGGTCTGTTCCGTGAAGTAAAGTTATTGTATTCATATATACCTCCTATATCATTACAATGTTACAATGTTATTATATCATCACAATGATAGTTTGTCAATCCTTTTAATAAAATTTTTATGTCAGGTCAGATTTTGGTATGCAATGTGCTTTAATAGAAGTAGCATAGTACAAGCGATGATTTGCATAAAATGTCAGGAGGGGCGGTGTTGTTTGATGAGTAAAGAACTTGTTGTAACTTGCAGTGAAAATAATCTCGATGAAAACAAAGAGTTTATTCTTAATATTCAAAAAGCAATGCTTGCTACTCTTTTTGAGGGTGGAAAAATTGATATGGGGCAATATGAAGATGCTATAAGATTACTCGGAAAAAATTTTTCTAAACAATAATTTTTTGCAAGTCTTTATATTATGCGATAAAATTTAGAGGAAAGGAGATGATGAAATGATTTATGTAGCGGCATATTGCAGAGTTTCAACGGACAAGGACGACCAAGCCAACAGCTTTGAAAGTCAAAAATCGTATTTTGAGGAGTACATAAAACGAAATCCCGATTGGGAGTTATACGAAATTTACGCAGATGAGGGCTTGTCAGGCACAAACACCAAAAAGCGTGCTGCCTTTAATAAAATGATTGCAGACGCACATTTGGGTAAATTCAACCTAATACTTACAAAGGAAGTAAGCAGATTTGCAAGAAATACAGTTGATACTTTGCAATACACAAGGGAGCTGAAAGCACTTAATATCAGTGTTTATTTTGCACTTGATAATATTGATACCCTTGCACCTGACGGAGAACTTAGACTAACCATCATGGCATCACTTGCTCAGGAAGAAAGCCGAAAGACCTCTGAGCGTGTAAAATGGGGACAAAAAAGACAAATGGAAAAAGGTGTGGTATTCGGTCGTGATATGCTCGGATATGATGTGAGAAACGGCGTTTTGCATATCAACGAAAACGGTGCGGAAATTGTAAGGCTTATTTACCACAAATTTGTATATGAGAAAAAAGGCACATACACTATTGCAAGAGAATTGAGAGAAGCGGGTTATAAAACCATAACAGGCAATGCAATATGGTCAAATACTGTTATTTTGAAAGTGTTGCGTAATGAAAAGTATTGCGGTGATTTAACACAAAAGAAAACCTATACAC
The DNA here is from genome assembly GCA_964568815.1 of uncultured Eubacteriales bacterium. Classification (GTDB taxonomy): domain Bacteria; phylum Bacillota; class Clostridia; order RGIG6154; family RGIG6154; genus RGIG8700. The sequence goes on from CAZMRY010000001.1 coordinate 52,318, forward strand.
CCGATTATCTTTCGCATAAAAAGAAATATAATCACGGAGAAGAAGAATTTGTAACTTTGACAGACCATCACGAGCCTATCGTTTCAAGAGAGACTTGGGATATGGCACAGCTTGAGCTTGACAGACGTTCTCCTGATGATTCAATCAAGTTAAGGCACAGTAACCGTTACCCATTGTCGGGCAAAATCCAATGCGGAGTATGCGGAAACCGATTTGTTTCAAGAACTAAAAAAAGAAAAGACGGAAGCAGATACAAAGCGTGGAGATGCTGTGAAGCAACACAGCACGGATTGCCCAAGATTGACAAAGCCGAAAATCATATCGGTTGCTCGGTTAATTCACAAATTCGTGATGAATATTTTATGCTTGTCATTCAAAAGGTTATAGAAAGCCTGAATGTAAATAAAAAAGCAGTTTTGGACGGTGTTTTAAGTGTATTAAAAACTGTATTTTCCACGAGTAAAAATTCTCCTGAAGATACAGACGGTATAAAAAAGAAAATAGAAAATCTTACATCAAAAACTAAGCGTCTTTTGGATTTGTATTTGAGTGAGGATATAACAAAAGAAGAATATCGCACAAAAAAAGAAAACTGCGAAAATGAAATTTCGCAGTTAAATGAAAAAATGAAAGCTATCCAAAAAGAAACACATTATATGTATGACAGTAATAATGCAATAACTGAAATCAGGGAATATCTTTCAGATATACTTTATGCAAAAAAACAGGACGAAATATTTTATAAAAACATAATTGACAAGATTGTAGTTTTTGACAGAGAGCATTTAGATGTTTATTTAAATTTGCTCCCGCACAGATGGAAAACGGTGTTAAATTCAGCGTTGAGAGCTGATGACCTGTGTGGGAGCAATAAGCCCACGATTTACCTATATCGGTTAAGACTCCCTTAGCTTCGTCGGTTGGCATGGTGTATCTTTGAGAAAGATAGCGGACTGATGCACCAAGTTCACCGTCCGGTCCGCCATACTCCATTTGATATAATTAATAAATTTGTCGAAAATGTGAAAAGCATCACATAAAGACATGCTTCTTTAATTGGTAAAATTTACTAAATTTTATCAAGGAGCGCATTATGTTAAACTTAATCAAAAGAGCAGTTGGAGACACATTGTATCAAACAAGAATACAAAATGGACTATCGCAAGAGAAAATGGCCGAAAGGTGCTTTATGTCTTACAGGCAATACAATGACCTAGAAAACGCCAAACGTTTACCCACACTTAATTCTTTTATAGATATTGTAATTGCTTTTGATATAAATGTCAACTCAATAATTAAATTAATCAAGGAAAGGGGGTACTTTCCCAATGATGACAAAAACTCGGCATAAATACAAATACACTTACCGCAAAGAGTTTCATAGCGATTTAAACGGCTATGTTGCTTATGGTATTGAACTTACATCAGGTAATTATCTTCTTGGTTATTTTCCCGATGTCTTTCTTGAAGAACAGAAGGCAAAGGATTTTGTAAATATGTGCACTAAAGAACAGATTGAACCAGGGCAAATGCAGGATGCTATAGAAGAAGCTTTACTATGCTAAAAACAAGAGGAGCATTTCCGCTCCTCTGTTTTAGTTTAGAAGGTTATATATTCTGTTAGCTCGGTTGAGTGGTACTCCGATTTTGCGAAGTCTTGATATTTTATCTACCTTCTTACTTCCCTTTCCATCCTTTTGACTATTCATAACCTTAGTCACATAATAGAAAGTTCTTGCATTCATAGAATTCTCACCATAGTTTTGAATATATGCGTCATATCCTGCCTGCTGATTTTCTGTAAGACTTGAGTAATAATATCCATCCACACTGCTAAAATCATATTGTGTTTTTGTTTCCCCAAACAACGCTATATTTACTTCTTGTTTTTCTTCAGGTGAAAGACTGTTGTCATTCGCAAGTGCTTCTCTCTTTATAACTGAAAGTTCAGGCTCATATTCCCATTTTTCGTATACTTTTTTTGTTCTGCCATCTGTCATTGCGAAAAACTTTTCATATTTAGTTTCTTTGCTCACATCATCATGCACATCATAATCATAATACAGTTTAGCAACCTTTTCAGGTGCAATACCAAAATCAATTAAATCCTGTGCTTTTTCTCTTTTACCTTTTTTGCCATCTTCACCTTTTGAGTAAAAGCTGATTTCTACTTCCGCCTTTTGTGATGGTGTAAGACCTTTGGTGCTTTCAAGTGTTTCGTGCCTTACCTGAGTTGATGTTTTTGATTTGTCGCCGTCTTTTACGCTTTTAGCTTTGCTTGCAGCATTAATTGCATTGTATACATCAGTACGGCTTGTTTTTTTATCTTCTATAATTCTTTGATAAAGCTCTGTCTGTTCTGATGTCAGACTTCCAAAACCTTCCTCAACCCAACCACGAGAACCTTTTGTAGAACTTTTACCCCAAACTGTAGTTTTAATTGCATTACCAATGTTTTTGTCTATTGGATATTGCAGTTCTTCTTCACCTTTGTTATTAATTTTATAACTTCCACCTTTGTTGTATGCGTTAATACCTTCAACTGTCTTTTTGAGCTGTCCTGCTCCCGCCGGTAGAGTTCGATATGATAGAGGTACTACAAACTCGTTAAGAATAATATCCATTTTCTTTTTATTACTAACCTTTTTAGGGTCACTAAATATTTTCACAAGCTCTGTTACATCGAACATGCCTGCAGATGCAGGGATTCTGCCGTCAGTTATAATTGATGTGAATGGTAAATCTTCCAAAACATTTACAACAGAATTTCCAATTGCAACAGCTGGATCTTCTGCTTCATCTTCAAGTTCAATCGCTCCTTCTTCAATTAACATTTCAATTGCATCAAAAGCATTAGGTACTCTAAGTTTTGTAAAATCATCAATTCCATCAAGAACAATACCAAGAGGGCTTTGTATTCCGTCATTACCAAACCACTTTTCAAACAAATCAGCGAGCAATTCTGCAGCTAAACTATATTTGATAAATCTCCACGATGCTCTAACAATCGCTTCCGCCACTCCTTTAGAATCTTTCTTTGCATATCTGCTTAAATCTTTTGTGATGTTAGATATAAGATTGTTTGTTTCAAGCATATACTGTGTAATTACTTTACCGCTTTTCGAGTAAAAAAGGGTTGGCATACTTCCATAGCTTCGTCCACCTATAAGCTTTTTTGTATATGCATCCGCCTCTCTTATAGCCTCCTCACTTGGCATATTTCTTTTTACTATATTTTGATGATATCTTGCTCTCCAAATTAAGCCAGATGTTAGTGCATCTGTAAATTCAAGCGGTTTTCCTATTGCATCCAGAAAATGCTTTGGCTTAGACATCGTTTTAACTCTATCAGGATTTCCAACCTTAACTCTGTTAGTCAAGAATGTGCTCTTATCATCGAATCCGTCAGGTGTTTTTATATTCTTTAATGTGTGAAATATACCATAAGCTAAATCAACGTATGAGAGTTCTTTTCTTGCTTGTGGAATAGTGGCAAAGTTCATAAACGGTGTTTTTGCATTTCCAACAATCATATTCGCTCCAATCTTACCTTGGAATCTGCTCCAATTTCTCAAAGTTCTTCGACCAAGATTATCTTCAACTACTCTATCCAAAAATCCTACTTGCTTACCTGCTAATACATTTGCATATTTATCAAGATTAACAGCGTAGTTTCCAAGCTTATTTTTGTACCCTTCCTGAAGCTTTTCACTTATCTGTTTCAGTTTATCTTCATCTGTTAAAGTGTCATTCTCACCTATTTCTGCGATTTTCTCTTTAACACCGTCATCTGAATACTTGTATCTTATAGCGTTAGAAAAAGCTCGTACATTCTGAATATCATCAGTATGGAAAATAACATCACAAACACCTGTAACATATTTTGCAAAGCCATCTATAGCATCATAGTCTGTAATACTATCTTTACTTCTATGAAGTGCATTTGCAAGCCATTTAATGCCGGGTTTTCGGTCTGCTGTTCTTCCCATTATTTCTGTAGGTAGACTTGTTACAGTATCAGACATAAAGAATTTATTCTCCAAATCAAAACCGAAAGCTCGTCCAAGTTCATTTAAGAATGAATCGCCTTTATTTTCAACAAAGTGTGGAAAATAATTTTTTCTGTATTCAACAGGTGCATATCCGTTCCTGATGCGAGCTTCATTCATCATTTCAAAAAGCTCGTTGTAAATCTTTCTGAATTCACCGATACACTTATCTATCTTGCCATAATCAAGCTTAGGATTTGCATCAATAAAAACATCTGCATCCCTTTTGAGCTGTGCAAGCTTCTCCCTGTCCTTCTCTATCCAGGATTTCTTACTGTTGACATTCTCTGCTTTTTGTGATACATTATCAGTGTGAACATCGTTATTCCAAACGTCTTGGACGTACATCTGAGGGACTTTACTGTCATTTAGAGCGGAATCGATGTTCCATTTTTTATTTATTGCATCTTTCAAGCCTGGAATATCCGGTATTGTTCCTGTAGAGACCTTTATCATTTGCTTATTTGAGAGAATTTTTCCTTTGTCGCTTATTGACTCCAAATAATATGTTACTCCATTATGTCTTTTAACATAATATATTCCTTCTTTACCATCAGGTCTCTTGAGATACAAAACGTCATCATAATTTTCTATAATATCCGGTATTTGTTTTTGGTCTTCAGCTGTAATCGGATATTTCTCCTTCGTAAGCTCTCCGTGTGAATTTTTAATATGCCTTATATCATTATCATTCAAAGCATGAAATACATTTGAAACATCAATGCCATACTCTTTTTTTAAATCATTAATCAAACGTTTATTTACTTTTCCTATAATGATTTGTGCTTTTTGTTTAGGAAACAGATTATTATGTTTTACATTTGTTTCATGCGAATATCTATACGCATAATCGACATAAGATTCTATTTCTTCTTTAGTAGCAATATTTTTTCTTGTTCCGATGGTTTTATCAAATATTCCCTGTGCTTTTGTATCTTCTTGAATGTCCACTATCTCTCCATTGTCATACTTCGCAAGCTTTTCTTCAAGATATTCTATTTCGCCCTGCGTTTCTCCGAGAAACTGTACTGCATAAGCTTCACTGTGTTTGTTACCTTTTGCTACCTTTTGGCTAATTTCAAGTTTATCAATATCATCAAGAAGCTTGTTTTTATATCTGTTGCTTTCAGCCTCATGAATGTCTATAGGTTCAAAAATCGCCTCTTTAATTGCATCCGCTTCTTCAGGATTTGTTGTTATATCTTCTATATTTCTCTCCTGTGTTTCTGTAGCATAGCGAATACCTCCAAAAACTTTTTTGTCTTTCCAATTATCTGAATTTTCAAGAAGCTTTGTAATTCTTCCAATTCTTTCCGCTCTAACTTTTGTGTTTTCTTTTTTTATTTCTTTTTCAAGGGTTCTCACAGTTCCGTATGCTTCTATGTACTTATTTATGGCATCTGTATTTAAACCTAATGATTTAATCTTTTCAGACCTTATTGCTCCTGAAATAACCTTTTCCGCAATTTCTTTTTCTTCTTCGGTTATGAGCAATTTTCCCATAATCTTTTCTGCGTTCTTTCTTGCTGAAGAAAGTTCACTATATGCGTTTCTAAGATATGCAACCTGTTCTTTTTCATTTCTTTCAATCTCAACAGTTGGTTTTTCATCTGCAAGCGAATCATTAAAGTGCTTTACTTCATACAGATGGTCTTTGAATTCATATACTGCCTTTTCAAATTCGTGCTTTAAGTGTCCCTTTGCTTCATCTGTGTTATAATATGCATCAAGAGTTATTTCTTCTTTTCTTAAGCTGTCCGATACTTCCATTATCTTAAGCATACGGTCAGATGATGAAAGAATATCATCAGGGAACAGACTTGGGTGCATTTCGTTTAATTCCTGATATATACTGTCAACAGATGTTCCGCTTGTTGAAGAAACAGAAAGTCTTCCCATATATCTTCTTATGTCCTTAAAGAAATCAGGAATGTCAGCTGCAGACTCGCTGTCAAAGTAAATTTTGGTATTTCTTAGATAGTTTCTTAAATCTGCATATCCTTTATATGCTTCATCATTTACTATTTTACCGTTTTTATATGCTTCTTCAAAAAGTCTGTCAATGGTTTCCTGTGAAAGCTTGCCTGTCTTCATATACTCTGTTGACATTTCCTGAATTATAGGCTTTAAAAACTCTCTTGCAGTTCCAAGACGAACAGACATTGCATCTGCTACTTTTCTTACAGCATCATTCTCATATCTTTCAAGTCTTGTTCTTGATTTAGCTGTTGACTGATATTCAGGTGCTGTTGTTTCGTTTTCTTCTGATATTACTGCTCCGAGTAAATATTTTTTGTCCTCTTGCATAGAATAATCATTGACAGTTTCCATAGACTGTGGTATATTGTCTATAGAGGTTGACTCATTTATATCTGAAGCACTATTTTCAGTGTGAGGTAGGTACGAGTCAACCTCTAAATTTATATCATAGAATACATTCCCAAATTTTGCTTTTCCAACTCTAACTACAGAATTAAAAATAACATTGTCAATTCTCACCTTCCCTCTATAATTCTCAAATCCGTTTTGTTTGAACAACTTATGATTTTTATGGTCTGGGCTTTGCCAATTCGCATTAGCATTCATAAGAAGGTCTTGAAGGCTGGGGACAAGACGCATTTTTTGATTAAACATTTCAGGATTGTTTTTAAGTAGCTCCGCACTTTCTTCACTGTGTGTAAACTCTTCTGCACTTAGTCGAATAAAAACAATTTCCTTTCCATTGTTATCTTTCACGGTAACTTTGTTATCACGATTTGCAATCAAATATGAATAAGCTGCATCTCTATATTCCTCAGGTGTATTCAAACCTTTAAAAATATCTTTACCGGTCTCAACTATCCAAATGTCATTACCCTTATTGTCTTTCCCCTTATAAGCAGAATAGTTATCATCCGCAAACACCGTATCATCTCCACCGATATAAGGAACTGTCTTTTTAAGATATTCTTTATCCATTCCTTTTCTGTGAACAACTTCTCTGGCTTCAATCTCCCCGGCAGTCTTTTCATATAACCCCTGTGCAGTCATAGGTGTGTTATCATCAAGAAGAATAGATTCCTCAAATAAAGAATTGTCATATTCCATAAATAATAATCCGTAATCTTTATCCTCTGCAAGTTCATCATACAGTCTGTCAATTGTTTCAGGCTTTAGATTTCCGTTGCGTTGTGAATTGTAGTAATTTGAAACAAGTATTCTAAATCTGTCATCCATTCCTTCGTAAGCTTCTTTTCTCTGCTGTCTTAGTTCTAAAATTCTTCTTTCGTATTTACCTATCTTTCCTTCTTCTCTTAACTTGTTCTCCCAATAAGCAACACTTGAACCTCTTGCAAACCCTTCTATATCCTGAACTGCATGTTGCACTTCGTGTAGTAATGTATATAAAGTAAAGCTGTTATCCATTCCGTCTCTAATTGTTATAGTCTTGTTTTTTCTGTCATAGCTTCCGTATTCAGAAATATCTTTCTTAAACACAATTCTTAAATCTTTCAACTGCGGATATGCCTCATAAAGTTCAGGATGGTCAAAATATGCTTCAAGCCTGTCCTGTGTACCTGCGTCAGGTGTTACCTTGCCATTTTGTGTGAAAGTATTACTCCAGATATTTTTAAGCTTTTCATATTCTTTCTTTTCTGCTTCAGTAAGCTCTCTTCCACCTTCCATTTCAAGAATGTATCTGTTCTGAATATCAAGAAGCTCTCTGTATCTCGCATAATCAGGATGGTCTTTCTTAAATACAAGGTCGCCTTTTCTTACAAATCTTGCATTATCATCAGGAATTTCATATCTCCACCTTTTGTCTATTCCTTTATACCAACCTGTCTTTTTGAAGATTTCAGACTGCGGTTCGCCTTTAAGGTTCATTCGCCTTGCCTCTGCCAATGTCTTATTATTTGCTACAACAGAAGTCTCCCCGCCTAAAAGATGTTGTTTCCCATTACTTCCCTGTGCATCATTCTGACCTTTTTGCATATTATTAGTATTGACATTTCCATTAGGATATGTTATTCTTTTTATAGAACCATAGTTGGTTACACCAAACGGCAATTGCAGCCTAGTCCGTGTAAGCCAATTATTGGTTCTTTTTATATTAGGCTCAACATAAAGAATATCGCTTGTATCTATAATGCTCTGCGTTTGTACAACACTATTAGGGTTATTATTTTTCCTACTATGAGTACTTACAACCTTAATTTCATCAAGTACAACACCACTCTTGTCTTTTAATGGCAACAATTCCAAAACAGCCATTATTGGCAGTCCATCAGAATCATAAACCTCTCCAAACATAGTTATCCTGCTATCAAAACCTTTTGACTGCATAACAATTATTGGCTTCTCTAAAATCTCAGGCACCTGTTTAAGAATATCATCAGTCAAATAGCTATGTTTTTTTAATGATGTATTGATTTTGTTTGTGTCCCAGGTAATTTTTTGGTCTTTCACTCCAATGCTCTGCAATGCTGAAGATGTCGTTCCTATATTCAAAGACTGTCTATCAGGTCTCCCATTAGCAACCCAATTATCATAATCATTTACAAAGTTTTCATTAAGCAAATACCTCTTTTCTCCGCTCCCTTCTTTCGAAAATCTTACATTCCCCTCTTCGTCAACAAAAGGTGTTGCGTTTGAGTTGTCAATTGTTTTTCTTCTTTCTTTTAAGGCTCTGTCAAAGATATCAAGTGCTCTTTCGATATCACTTAAATCCTGTTCTGTACCTGTTATCGCGCTTTTAACCTTGTTATAAGCAGCTTTAAGAGCATTAAACATTCTTACTGCAACATTTCTGTTCTGCATTACAATTCTGTTTATGACCTTTTCATCAAGTCTTTTCATAGTAAAGTTGGCAACAAGCTCTTTGTCAATATCTTCTTTACCGCTGACTTTGTCGCCATATCTTTCAGCTATTGTGTTATATGCTTCTTTGTAGCTGTCTGTGTTTTCACCGCCATACATAATATCAAATGCAATCTTTTTATATGCACTATACAAATCACTGTTTTCAATGTTATGTGTTACCTCGTGAAGTGCAACCATCGCACCGAGTCTTGTTTTAGCGTTTGCACTGTTTATGTGAATTACTCCGTCCTGTACAAATCCCATATTGTCAACAAGCTTTTTATTGCCCATTTCGTCTGTAACTTCAACCGCATCCAAATCTTCAATAACGATTTTTGAATTTGAAAGCTTTGCAAGACCTTCTATTACTTTAACAGGTGCAGAGTCAGGACTTAAAACCCAATCCTTTGAATATACTGTCACAAGTCCGCTTTTGCTTTGTTCAAGCTTAAGCCCTTTTTCAACATATCCGCCTGTTATTTCAAAAGGATTATGATTTTCAGACACAACCGAATGTTTAATAATCATACCCGCTTCTTCGTCTGTCAAAACTTTGCCATTTTCCATTTTCTGTTCAATACGATTAGCAAAATCAACAATTTCCGTATTTGTGCTATTCTTACAATATGTTACCGCATCCGCAATGTATTCATCAAATAGCTTAGCCTGTTTTACCGTTTTTCCTAACTCTGATGTGTTGACTGTGTCAACAGCATCTCTGTAGCTTGCAATTGCAGATTTAACTGTACCTGTGCTTCCTGCAGAAATGATAAATCCTGCAAGTGCTGATGATTTCATTTGTGCGAAATCTTCCTTTGTGTATGAAGCAAAATCAAAAGTTTCTTTCAAAAGTTCAATCGCAGATACTGTTTCACCTCTCTCTGCATGTTTGCCCGCAACAATTTCAGTTCCTGTTTGAAGGAATTCTTCCGCTCCTTCCCCAACACCTTCTATTGCTTGTTTGCCTAAAAACTTCATACTGTTTACTGCAATCTGAGCACCTTTTTCGCTCATTTTTCCTTTTCTGAGAATTGCCATTATTCCGTCTTCGAGTTTTTCAGCCCCTATTTTTTTACTTACGGTTTTCCCTCCAAAGATAAGCTTATCCGCAATATAACTTATTCCAAACTCAAGTGTCGCTTCAACAAGTGCTGTGTTTGTTGCAAGTGCTTTTATATCTTCTTCCGACATATCGCTATTTTGAAGAAGTTCTACATATTGACTTCCAACTGTTCTTCTGAACATATCAGCTGACGACGCAGCTGCACCTCCTATTCTTGCTCCCGTTAACGGATTACCCATAAAGACACCCAGTGTCGCTCCTGCAAGCTGTCCCACTGCCTGTGCCTTTGATTGATTTATAAACTGTGGAGCATAGTTTGAAAGTGTAGAAACAAAAGTATCAAAAGCATTATTATCCGTATATGCCTCTTTGTTGTTTTCTCTTAATCTCTTGTCTAATTGCTGATACACTTCCGCTGCCTCAATATCATCAGTTGCATATTCCCAAGAGTTCGCACCTGTATCCGCAATCTTTTCTCCTATTGTACCGCTTTTAAAATTTGCTCCTATTCTTCCAAACAAGCCGTCATCATATTCATTATCTTTATTTTCATCATAATACTTATACGCCTTGATTTTATCATCAGCAAGAACTATTTTACCTTCCGTTTTCATATTTCTGTCATATCTTGCCTGTTCATCTCCTACTCTCGCTTCAGAAAGAATACTTATAGGGCTGAACGAATAATCTTTTTTATAAAAATTCTGCACCACACCATATTCATTCTTTTCTCTTTGCGCCTCAGATATTCCGCTCCTTGTGTCAACTTCTCCCTTTTTATTAAGATGCACGCCTTTCGTTTCATTTGCATTTAATATTCCAAGCACAGCATTATATTCTGCCGAAAGTGCATTAAGTCTGTTTCTTTTCCTGTCAAGTGTGCTGTAATAATTATAGGCTATTTTCTGTTCATCAGTTCCGTATCTCAACACATCAGGATTTGTTTTATATAGATTATATCCACTTTCTTCAACCCCTGTAAGCTGAGGTAATTGTGCAGTTTCTCTTTGTATCTGTGTAGCAAGCTCATTTTTTCTGTTAATAAAGAAATTCTTACTTCCGTAAGCAGGAATAGAACTGTCCCTTGTGCTTCTTCTCCAATTATACGCATCTTCATCTATAAAGCTTGATTTAAAGCCGTTATATATAACTTCGTTGTTATCTTTTTGATACTGTGCTTCTCTTTCTTTTTGTCTATTGTATGCTATGGCTTCAAGTGTTGTAGTTTGTTTCCTTTCAGTTTCAGGCACATAGGCAGTACCTGTTAGCTTTTGAAGATTTATTGAATTTCCTTTTACAGGATTATTATAATTTATAACCGCTCCCTGATTTTTCTTCTCTATCTCTTTATTATATTTTAATACATCTGTCAGTTTCTTCATAAAAGCATAGCGGTACTTTAAACAGTACCGCCGCCTCCTTTCTATAATATAAAGTCTTCTGTGCCGTCATTTCCCTCCGGATTGGCACTTGGTCCGGAGGAATTCTTAAAATTTACTGCAAGCTTGGAATCTTTCAGGAAATCAAAATACATCTGACTCGCCCTTTCAGGCGTAACTCCCCAAATCTGTGCAAGTCTTGTGAAATTCCCCATGCTTGCATCTTTCAACGCCTGCTCATAAGCAAGCTGTGTCTGCTGGTCGTCATATACCTTTTCATTCCACTGTCTGTCATACATCGTATCGGCTCTTGTATCTTCATAAGCCTTCTGCTGATATTCTTTCTGATAATCATTCATTCTTACATTTTCGTTAAAGTTCTGTGTATTAAGCCAAGCATTGTCAAGATATTGTCTCTGTGACATCTCAAAGTCCCTGTCTGAAAGCATCTTTTCATAGGCAAGTCTTGCAATATCATTTTCCGCATTGGCTTTATTTCTTTCAGCATCAGCAAGTGCTCCTGCCTTTTGTGCCTCAAGGTCAGCCATTGACTGATTTTTCTGTATCTGTGCCTGATTAAGATTGCTTAAATAGTTATTACCAAGCTCAATCAACGAGCTTTCCGCAGCTCCCCCTGTTATGCCAAGTGCCGCAAGCTGTTGAGGAAGTGCTTTTTTCTCTTTAAGATACTGATTATAATATGCTTTAGCTGCGTCCTTATAAGAATTGTCAACCGCAAGCTTGCCTGCCTCATACTGTGAATTTGCTGCAGAGATGGCAGAATTCTGTACAGAGTCTACATTTTTCTTATATGTATCAACATAACTGTCATAATAAGCATTCGCTTTATCATTATTAACGCCATAGCTTTTTGAATAATCAAACGCAGACTTTTCATCCGCTCCCTTTAAATAGTTTGCTTCAGTTCCGTAGCCATTCAAAACAAGATTATCATAATACTTTTTCGCGCTATCCTGAGCAAACTGCATTCCTGACGCATCATTCTTTCTTTTGTAGTTGTTATATTCTCTTTTCCAGTACGCAACTTCGTTTATATCTGATTTAGGATTGTATGCCATACAAACACCCCCTTATTTCTTATCATCCTTAAGCTGTTCAAGAATGTCTTTTAATCTGGAAAGATAAGGCACATCCATTCTGCCCACATTTTCAAGGATTGATATACCTTCATTTGCTATGTAAAATCCCATTATAAGACCTCTTATTGCATCCATACCTGTTACTCTGCCGATTTCAACCGCAAGAGCTACAACCATAAGCATTGCAAGCTTTTTGAGTATTCCCTTGAAGCCTACCCTTGAATTAAGCTTACCAAGATAAAATGCAGACATAAGCCCTGTTATGTAATCTGCTATTATGCAAAAGAGCAGTACCTGAAACATAATATCAAAACCGCCGAATAAATAACCGATAACACTCATAACCGCTCCTGCTCCTCCTTTAATTCCCATTAAAATATATTTCATATTCTTCTCCTTTCAATGCATTACGAATTGACTAATTTGTAATAAACCCAATAGAGCTTACTGTCTTTTTCTCTTGCTTCGTCAAGCTCTTTTATAAAAGCTTTTTCACCTTCGAGAGTGTCAAATGTGATGCCATACTTTGCTTTTAATACATAATCAATATCATTACCGCTTTCAATTTTTGGTTGTGTGACAGTTTCTTTTACTTCTTCAGTTTGTGTTGCAGTTAAGCCGAGATAATCGCATACACCCCCAAAAATAGCTTTCGCAAATTCATTCTGCTTGTCCTTTAAAAGCTCTGCATTTGCTGTATTTGATATAAAAGCCGTCTCAACAAGTATTGCAGGCATATCTGTACTTCTTAATACCTTTGCGTTGTATTCCTTAACACCTCTGTCAGATGTATTAAAGGTTTCAATCAGCTTTGCCTGTACTTTCTTTGCAAGCTTTTCAGCCTCACCGCCGAATTTATATACAAGAACCTCTGTTCCGTTTGATGATGCGTTGGTATGTGAATTGCAATGTATGCTTATAAACAAGTCACACTTGCCTTCGTTTGCAATATCGCATCTTTCTTTAAGACTATCATCAGAGTTCAAGCCTAAATTCTGTGCAAGGTATGTTCTTGTCATTAACACTTCAATCCCTGCACCTTCAAGCATAGGCTTAAGCTTAGAGGCAATACCGAAAGTAATATCCTGTTCCCTTAAGCCGTTCCCCGTTGCACCTGTATCATAGCTTGAAAAGTTATGCCCTGCATCTATACATATCTTCATTCCTCAATCACCTCTGCAGACTCAACAATATCATCTTCCCAATCTTTGAATACTTCCTCTTTCGCCTTAACATACATCTGTTCATGCAGAGGTTTTTCTTTGTCTGCAATACAAGTAACAGAAACAATATCAAGCGGCTCCAAGGTCTCCGTCTGTTCTCTGCTCTGCTGAATGGCAAAATTTGCTGTTGCCTTATTTCCTTTTATATAAATACTGTCTATTTTTGCATAAGCTGTATCTATTGTTATTCCTTTTTCTTCAATCTGATAATTAGTTGTTTTTAATCCCATAAATTAATACACCCTTTCTGTTGATAATGTGCCGTCATCTGACACCTTAAGCATAAATTTATTTTTGTTTGGTGAAACAAGCACAAGCTTTGGAATTTCTACATAGCCCGTAGTCTGTCTGACAGTTAGAGCATTAAGCCTGATTGCATTTGTATCTGTATCATTATTACTTCCTGCACCTATAATAAGCATTGCACTAGAGTCTTCCTCATTACCGATACCAAGTATTATTTGTCTGTCTCTTGCAGTTTTGAGTCTTCTGCCGATACTCCAGCATTGTCTATCATCAGATTGAATATTAGTTCCTATACCTATACTGTAGGGAGCCTCTATTCGTACATTATTACCAAACGCAAGGCTATCATTGGCAGATGCAGATATGTAATTACTTATACCACCGATAATCGAGCTTCTTTCACCCTCATTTTTATTTTGTTGTCCTGCAACAAAAGCACCATTTATTCCATTGTTTAGGTTACCTGCACCTATTACAGCTGAATTTTGACCCCCTAGACTATTCTGAGTGCCTGACATTAATCCCCAACGTCCTGTATTAGTGTTGCTTATACCACCTACTATTGAGGCAGTACCATCAACTACATTCTTTTGTCCGCCTACAATACAATGCTCTCCATTAACAATATTAAGAAGTCCTGTAACAAAAGAATAATCTCCAAAGCATTCATTTTTATTACCGCCTACAATACAATACTTTCCATCTGCAACAGTAAGCTGACCTAGAGCAACAGCACCGAAGCCCGAAGCAATAACATTTCTTCCAAAGGCAAAGCTTGTATTACCCTTTGCAACCGACTGAAAGCCCCCTGCTACATCATAATAATCAAGTGCTTTACAATGGTCGCCGAACACGACTGATGCATAACCGAGAGCTTGTCCCCCTTCGTTAAATGCTATAGCATATCTGCCTGTAACTTTTCCGTTTAGACCAAAGCCGTTAGCTCCCACACCTCTTACAAGTATCCTTCTTCCAAGTGCTGTTGAACCGTCAGCAAGTACGATGTTTCTATAGCCGACAGAAAAGGTATCATCACCTGATGCAACATTGTCTTCACCTGATGAAAAAGCGTTTTCGCCATCAGCAACTGCAAAATATGTGCCTTTATTAAACAAAGCTTCATACCTGAGTCCTCTGAGCATAAATTCTGAATCGTGCAATATACCATTTTCTTCATCTTCTAAAGATTTATCTTCTGTGAGTTCATAAACTTTACTTGTTCGTGGATTGCCATTTGCATCATTTGTGCTTCCGTCAGCTATGTCAGGCGTATAATTCTTATAAACTGTATAACACTTATTACCCCACAGGTCTGTGTATGTATAAAGCTTGTCAAGTAGTGTGTCAGTTGTATCATCTGTTGTGAATGTGAGGTTTTCAAATTTGTATACGGCGTTAACTTTCTGTAATGTATAGATACTGCTATATACAGGATGATTATCGCCTATAGCTTCAGGAAATTCTGAAATAGCTTCGAAATATATATGTCCATAGTCGGTATACCCACTATTCACATAATTCCCTTGCTCATCGATCTCTTCCCAATAGTCGGAATTCGATACACTTGTTATTCGTACGTAACCCGAAAACTCTTCTCCTTTACCGTATTTTATTGATGCGTCATACACGTTACCTATAAGTAAGCATATATCGCCAACAGAAAACGAACTACTGACTGGGGTATAGTCAAACGTTCCATCAATATAACCAAAGCCCGCCATAACGCCATAATTATACCCTCTGCTCTCAGCTGGAGCATATTCATAATACTCATCCGCAATCGGTTTATAATATAAATCAACAGGTAATTTAAGTTTCTCAAACTTATTTCTTGTCGAACCGAAGATTGCTGAATTTTCACCTTCGCTCTTTTCACCGATACTCTTTTTACAAAAATCGGTTACTTCTGTAAAATCGGTAATCCACCCAAAAATTGATGCTTCATCATTCATTGCATCCCATTCTCTTTTGTATAGTTTCATATATGGACTGCTTATCTCAAGATATTGAGTATAACAGGTTGGAATACCATAATTATACAACCCTGCTTCAACACCTATCGGACATTCTTCTGCTGTTATACCGAGAGCTTGAAGAAAAGCTTCGTTTGCTAAAAAATCAATCTTTCTTCCATTAAAATATTTGTCCTTCTCTTTAGTATCTAAAGGCTCTGCCTCAAACTCTAAAAAGTTTCCGTATGCTTCATTTAGCTCCTTGATACTGGTTATAGTTCCTAAGAATTTCGCATTCAAAATTACACCCTGATTAAGCTTTTTTATATTATCTGCATTTTCTTTTCCTTTATAACCTGAATAAGCATCCTTAACTCCCTCACCAAGATTGATTTGCGGAGATACCTCTACCCATTTATCAAGCCATATATAACATTTGATGTTCTCTTCTTTTGCAATGTCAATATACAGAATACCCTCGGCAGGTTCTTCAGTTTCAAAAGTCTCAAAATTCCTAAAATTGGTATAGCCATATTCATTGTTAACAAACCCAATCCGTACGAGCTCTTTTATTTTAGCAAGTTTTCCCTTTTCCGCATCGGTGTAGTTATTATCTGTATGTACATACTCTTCATCTTGAACCACATTTGTAAGCCCTGCAAGCTTCTCTTTTTCTTCTGTGGTGTAGTCCTCTGTAGAAAGTCCCTTTCCATCAATTATGTCGACTTTACCGCCAAGCTCTGTATACATAGTAGTTGCAAAATTTGCATCGTTTCCCAGCGCATCTGCAAGCTCTTTAAGTGTATCAAGTGCTTCAGGTGCAGAATTCACTATATTTGCAACCTCTTCAGCTATTGTTTTTTCAATATCATCAATAAGTTCTTCAATTTTCTTTCTTATCTCTTCCGGGAACGCATCAAACACCTGTTGATTCTCTTTAACATCACCTGACAACGGATTGGTTTTGTCCTGAACCCTTTTCCCCTTAAACTCTGACTCTTTAAAACTTGTCTTTATTTTCATTTTTCCATCTCCTAATATTTCTTATAATTTCCAGTCTTATATCTCTTTTCAATGCCAAGCACTCCCATTCCCTGAGAAGGCTCATTGTTTCTTACCATAAACTGCAGGGTTGAATATTTCTTAACCTTAGTATTAAGCGGAATAATTGTTGCAACATCTCTTGTGTTAAAAGATATAAGCGAAAAATCAAGGTCCGAAAAGTCAAGCATACCTGCTTTTGCAGTTTTTACAGGCTCTTTCTTTTCTTCCTTGTCTGTTATTACATAAATCTCTGCAGATGAACGGGTATAAGGCTTAATCATAATACCGCAACCCCTTTTAACCATAGTCTTTAAAACCATAAAAGAGCCGTCATCATCAGCCTTAGTAGTAAACCATGCGTCAATTGGAACAGGCTTGTTATCTTTGTGCAATGTTTCATCATCGTCATCGTCGTTTTCATCAGTCTGAACTCCTAATACTTGGTTGGTATACTCATTTGATATACTAACATCGTTATACTTTGACACATCTTTTATATCAGAATTGAATTTTGCTATAAAGCTTCCTTTTCCCGAAACAGAATTATGATAAAAATACAACTCATCATTTATCAAAAAGAAATCAGTTGCCGGTATATTATCCCAAAAAGAAGCCTCATAATAATATGTTTTATAATACCCTGCACCAATATCATCTGTATAAGTTTTTTGATTAATATTAAGTACATAAGCATGGTTATTTAATGCAATAATAATGTAATTTTTCCATCGGCACATTGCTGCATTTTCTTTTTTCTCTTCTGTTTCAAATTTATGATTTATAAATCCGCTCCTGTTTGCAACATTTCTTTCTTGTGATATAGAAATTGTTTGCAAAGCAAAAACTCCGTTGCTCGCAAGGAAAAGAGGTTCATCATCTGCATACGCAAACCCTTTGTTTGAAATTGCACCTACTCCCTGTATTCCTGATCTTACTTTAAACACGGTACCATCTTCAGCAACCTCACCTTTCACAAGAAAAATGTTGGTATCATCAGCAGTTTTTTCCTTCAAAGCTACAAGATAATCCTGAAACTTCAAAAAGCCAACAACTGCCGTATTATCATAACCTACTGTTATATAATTTAAGTCCGGAATATATAAAGGGTTTTGAAATTCCGAATACCAGACATAGTTCTTGTATTCATCATTTCCTGTCAGGAATATTCTGTCTTCTTCGGTTACGCCATATTTCGTAATGGTTTTACATTTTCTTATTTTGCTATATTTTTCCTCGAAGGATTCATCAGAAACTGTATATGTAACACGCACATTGTTTGTTATACCATCTGCAACATAAAGTGAGGGTATTCTTACACTGTTATAAAGCATGCCTCCACTTTGTGCCTCGTAATAAAATATTTCATTTACAATTGCACATTTGTTTCCTTCGAATTCATCAATGTATATTTTGGTAGAAAGATTTGTAACACCTTCATACAAATAATACCCCCCGCCTGTATATTTCATCATATCAGGAGCAATTGTATTAAAAAAGTAATCTGTTATATCAGTCCATTCATCAGGACCTGTAAGCATTTCAAGCTTTAAAAGTTTTGAGGCATCATTACTTGATAATGTCAGATAGTTTATTGCACTTCCGCTTCTTGTTGATATCTGCGTACCTCCCATCGCTGAAGGACCTACTGCAAATTCATCACATCTGACATTGCTTAACAAATTGATTTTTTCATTCTGTATACCTACATCTTCATATCGCACGCTTTTAGTATATTCCCAATTCGCATTACCCTCATATTTGCAGAAAACATAATTTCTTTGAGTTGTAACAATTGGTGCATATGCCTTTGTACCTTTACATTCGTACACGCCTTTACCGTCGTACACAAAATATCCTGCAGAGTTCAAAATATATATTTTGCCATCATAAGAAACCATTTTAGACTCTCCACTCAAGAACTCTTTCTGCTTCGTTGTCTCTTCGTCCTGAAATTCAATTTTATAGAAGTTTTGATTGCCATTTTCCTCTATGCGTTTATAAAGTGTAACAACTATATCATCTCCGCTTGCTGTTGTTTCATAATAATAAACTGTAGACCGACTCATCCCGGTAGCTTTTACCTTGTTAAAGTTAAGAAAATAAGCACCATATAGATATTTTTTTTCATCTTGAAAATACATTTCAGTACTTACGCTATTTGTTGTTATGCTATATGTCGGTTCAGTTTTCAGAACGAGCTTTTGTTTTCTTATAGTCATTGTCGCTCTATCCACACGATAAAACTTCCCATCAACGGCTTCTCTTATTCCATTCACCAAAATCCCTCTGCTCCAATAAATAGGAGAAAGCAATTCTACAAACTCAAAATAATCATATGTCACAGTTTCTGCGCCTGCGAAAGTTATAGTAAACTTTTTATCTATATCAGATGGGTAACAGTATATTTGTTCTAAAACATATGGTTTTTCTGCCGTTTTGTCTTCCTTATACCTGTATAACTCTCTGCCTATCTGCAGTATTGTTTCTTTTCGATTATTAACATATCCTGTGCATATTCCTTCGACAGGTTCATCTATGTTTATAAGCTTGCGCCAGCCTATTCTTTTTTCAGGAAAGCCTGTTCCCTCTATAATTATGTTCTGTGCATCAGGAAACCTTGTTCTTTCGCAGGTTGTATCTTCTGCCCGATAATCCACCCCTTTAAAGTCATTATATCTTGTTGTATAAACAGCAGGTGCTGCAGGCACTGAAAATTTTCTTGCCATCAGTACCACCCCCTGCTTGATTCAAAGGTCTGTCCCGTTGAGCCACCTTTATTCGTGTAATGTTCTGCAAGTGCCTCTTTCTTCGCCTCGTAAAGATTAAGATATGATGTTGCAATAGACGCATCATCTTCTAAATACAGCCTGTATGCCATATAGTAGACAAGCGCAGAAAGAATTGCATCTTCAATATCAAGCTCCGTTGTAGTCTCAGTATCTTCATCAACTATAATCGGCTTAACCTTAACTGCAACTGCAAAATCACCGTCACCTTCAAAGGTGATAACATCTTTCAAGAGATAGTCAAAAAGTATTGTCTTTTTATATCTGCTTTTTGAAGCATCATATTTAAAAACATCATCCGTTGTGCATATGTATCGGTTTTCCAGCCCTTCAGCTTTTTGCTTTTCGCTAAAATTCTCTTTGATTTGGTACATCCCGCCTGCAACCGCTCCTGATATAAGCACAAATTCTCTCAGGTCAACTACAGTAGAATATAAATCATCAATTCCTGAGTTAAATGCGTGATGCATATTAAAGATATATTCCTTAACAGATGCGTCCGTAAGTCCAACCTTTGTATCTCCGGTGTTGTTTGAGAACATAAGCCCCAGCACTTCATCATACACACTTCTCAAAGTCTTCATCTAATCTCTCCTTTCTTCCAAAAAAGGGCGAAACACTTCGCCCTCTTTCTTATGTATTATTTATCAAAGTGTTGTAGCTGCATCAGCTGACATACCACCGATAGCAAACGCTCTCCAGTCTTTAAAACCGCCTGAATATCTTTCTCTGCCCTTCCAGAGGTTATTGTCATTTGTCTCATCAATAGAAGATTTAACACTGAGAGGAATTCTCTCATTTGCAATCGCACCATACGCATCTTTATTGTAATTTGAATCCATAACAATGAATGGTAATGGGTTATTAGAATTTACGATATACTGATTTAAGTATGACCAAATAATAATTTTCCATTTACCAAACTGATAGCTCATGGCATTGCTTCCTGCTTCGCTGATAGATTTTTCTGAGGCAACAGCAGCAAATGCAGCTTTTTTAGCATCAGCAACATTAGGTATAATAATTGTATCAGGTGTAATATCAAGAAGGTTGCCGTTATCGTCAACAAAATTCTGCATTGCAGTTTCAATCTTGCCGAGACCGTCTTCATCAAGACTGTTTGCAAACTTGTTTGACTGCTTAATCTTCTTATCAACCTTTGCAATATGCTCCTTGTTAAAGAGTGAAACGCCGTCCTCTGAAGTAACATCATAATCCTTGCCAGCAAATTTTACAGTGCTTCCATAAGCTGAACCGCCAAGGAGTGCTGCGAAGAACTTTTCTCTTGTTCTCTTTGAAGACTTTATGAGATTTTTTCCCAAGCCTTTCATATCAAGTATTTTGTTATCTTCAACCATTTCCTGTGTTACAGGAAAACTGTTCTTCCATGTGTGAGGAAGTATGATTTTTTTATAACCTTCCTCAAAACCCGTCAACGGATATGCACCTGCTTCACCAACATCTTTAAAATCTCCGATAGCGGTTGTCCCTGTAAGAGCCAACGCAAAACCATCAGAATCAACTGTATTAAATATTTCTTTTGCAACGGAAATTCTGTCCATTGCTTCTGCTGTTTCCTGCATTACCATAGCAATTGGTTCTGCACAATTGCCATATATAGATGCAGTAACCGCAGGGTCAATTTTAACTAAACTCATAATATTCCTCCTTAAATTCTAACTTCTACTCTGCCGTTTTCCCCACTTTCAAGTATCGCTACAATTTCTGCACCATAATTGGTTGCTTTATTTGCTGTAACATTGATACCGTCTTCGGCAAACTTTAATCTGTCTCCCACATTAACAGCTGAAGTATCTGCACATTCACATTCATACACTTCTGTATCAGATACTCTTGCACATCTTATATAACCGCCTGCAACACCTGTTTTTGTTTCATAAGCAACATAAACAGCCTGCACATCACCAACAGCTTTAATTGCCGCTCCGTCCGATAATGTAAGAGCCATTCCCCTTTCGTATTCAATTCCGTCTTTCATTGGAACATCCATTAAAGTGACAGTACTTCCCTTGTCACATCTGACTTTTTTCATTTTCATCTTCCTTTCTGTATTTGCTTTATTCCTTTTTCATCTTCTCATAATGAGCCTGATATTCTGCATCGGTCTTTCCGGGCATAAATTTTTTATACATTGCAAGTGTTTCTCCTGGAATTGTTATTCCTGAAGAACCTGTTCCACTCTTATTTCCGTTTAAGTGGTCCTTTGAATTCATCTGATTAAGCGTTGACTGCTTTGCCTTTGATTCACGGGAAGCTATAATCGAATCTAAATTTGCAAGTTTAAATGCTTCAGATAAGGTCTTACCGCCGTTTTCGTATATCCTTCTCATTTCCTCAAAGGTATCAAGCTTCATAACATCATCAAAGCTCTTGATACTTGGGTCAATGGCTTTAATGATTTCAACTTCATCATTAAATGCTTTTTCAGATGCCTTCATTTCATTGTTTTTGATAATTTCCTGAGCTTTTTTAACATCAGGATTGTTTTTAACTATGTCATTAATAACTCCGAGAGCATCTTCAGCTCCCGTACCAAACACCTCTTCAATTCTGGCGTTCAGTTTTGATGCATCCTCTTTTTCAAGTGATGCCTTGAAATCATCAACATTTTTGAAACCTCTTTTTTCGGCTACACCTTTCCAGAAATCGTTTTCAGCTTTAAGCCTTGCTTCCGACTCTCTTCTTGCTGCAGCAAATCTGCTGTTATCAGCATCAGTCTGTGTGCCTTTTTCAGGTTCGGCGACCCCCTGACCGTTTCCGCCTTCAGTTCCAACAGGTTCAGCGACTTCCTGCCCTTTTACGCTTGTGTTTTCTTTTTCCATAACTTTCTCCTTTCGATTTTTGCGCTATTCGTGCGAATTTGGTTTGTTGATTGTTCCTTCATCTTAGCCTTCGCCTTGAGGAGAAGGTGTCACCGCAGGTGACGGATGAGGTGGCTACTTTCCCGTTCTTAAGTCCTTGCCCTTTTTAACTTTGGGCTTGGCACCTGCCTTAGGCGGATTAATAGCATTTATAACGCCGTTACCGCTGTTTAAAGGCTTCATTCTTCTTGCCATAAACAACTCTCCTTTCTAAATAATTCCTAACAGCCTTCCCCTCGAGGGGAAGGTGTTGAGCGAAGCGAAACGGATGAGGTGTCAACTCCTCACTCCAACCTTCTAACTGAATTTTACCGAAAATACCCTATCAGTTATCGCAGACTTTTGTAACAACTTTCACTTGTATTCGCATTGCTTACCAATGCTCATTATCGCTTGGTTGTTCCTCTTTCACAAAACCCACATTCTTGCCTTTTGTGCGGCTTCGTTTCACTCGCATATCAAATAAAAAAAAGAAGCCCCACAGGACTTCCAAGATAACAAAGAGCACCCTTTCGGATGCTCCACAATTATTATTTATCAACATTTTCTTTCAAAAGATTATTTATATTAAGAGGTGGAATAACCAATGGTGTAATACCGGGTTGAGTCGTTAATAAAGAAATCTGACTTCTTACATAAGGGAACATTATAGCAACTGTATTCACCTTTAATATATCATCATTTTCATGACCACTTTCATTATTATACTCAAACACCCCAACCGTAGTCAAAGACAATTTATAAGTACCGCCTTCTTCGTTTATGTCTGTTTTTATTTGCACTTTATGCATATTTTTATTTTCTTCATTTGCAAAATAATCAACTTTAAATGATGTTGTCAGTTTCTTATCACCACTTTTCCTCTTTTGGAAAAATTCAAACTGTTCGTGATATAAATCTTTAATTTTCAATTGTGCTACTATATTTTTACTCATACCGTTCCTCCCGCATAGTTATAATTTACTTCTCCGAATTCTTTAACTAAAGACATCGACATGCTGATTTCAATACTAAAGTTTTCTGTCGCAATTTGTTTAAATTCGATCTGCCTTTCTCCACGTTCATATCTTTTAACCGAATATACTTTCTCTATTAAATCCGGATTTTCATACAACAACGCCAATAACACTTTTGCACAACTATTAACATTATTTCTGCCTTGTTCCCATTTTTCAACCGCCTTTTTAGTAACGCCAAGCATATTCGCAAGAGCAGTTTGTGTAAAATCAAAGTTTGCTCTAAATTTTTTTATAAACTCTCCATCTACAGCACCAACATCCAATGTTTTTATTTCAACGTGTTTGGCATTCATCAATTTTTTAATATCAATCATTTTTTCTCCTCCATCGCTTTCATAATAACATTATTTACCGATACTTTCATAATATTCATCTACTATCTTTCTTAATGAATTTTTTTCTTTGTGCGAAAGATTATCCTTTTTAGCATGAGTGTACACATGTAATATGAATGCACAATTATTATATTTGTCAACAATTACTATGCATCTATATCCATTTGACTTACCTACATTTCTTTTTTCATCACCACACCTTATTTTGGCATATCCTACAAAAAGTTTTGTTCCTATTTTGTATAATAATGCACATTCATTTCTACCAAAGCCGTGCATAATTTCTTCACCAACTGCCGTTTCTATCTTTTTAATTTGCGTTTCCGTTAAATCTCTTATATCATTTTTTAAATTATATGGTGATGTTTTAAATACTTCTTCTATTACTTCTGCATCACAAGAAACTACTATATTATTCAAAAATAACACCACTCCATTCTCACCCTATTTAATAGGGCAAGATTATGATAACACACTTTTTTCATTTTGTAAAGACTTTTTTCACAGTATTCAGCATCTACATTATACTATTCTTACAACTGACAAACAATGACATAAAAAAATAGAAGTGAGAATAACTCCTCACTCCTAACTTCTGACTCTTAATTCTGCATTGTGAATTCTGCATTTTGCATTTGCACATTCCCTTCAACCGCTCCTTTAAGCAACTGTTCCTGCTCCATTGCTGCAGCTGCTCTTTGTTGTGCCTCTATCTGCTCCTGTTTCTGTTTTTCTATTTGTTCTTCAAGCTGTTTCTTGATTCTGTTTGCTCCGGGATAATGAAGTGTCGCCATTAAGGTCCAGAACATCATAAGAGAATTAAAGTCAGTCGGGTCACCAAAACAGCCTTTTTCAAAATTCATTCTTGTTTCCTGCCACATTGCCTCTCTCGAAGATGCAAGACTTCCTGATGGGTCAGTTGCAAATAAATAATCAAGGTTGTAATAATATTCTCCTGCTTCGTCTATGTCAATAAAGTCATACTTTGAAAGTTCCTCGAATACAACATTTCCCTTTTCATCTTCGTTATAAACAGGTCTCGGTTCATCAGCAAAAGCAATATACATCTTTGCCATAATTTCAAAAACCTTGCCATAACAAGCATTTTTCATAATCTTCTTGCTTTCAAGTCTGCCTGCAGTCTGCTTTGCTGCAAACTCTTTAGCAGTTCCGCTTGTTGCCGTCGGGTCTCTTCTTCCCTGAAAAGAATC
This sequence comes from uncultured Eubacteriales bacterium, assembly GCA_964568815.1. Classification (GTDB taxonomy): domain Bacteria; phylum Bacillota; class Clostridia; order RGIG6154; family RGIG6154; genus RGIG8700. Next base: position 77,449 of record CAZMRY010000001.1, read on the forward strand.
TGTTATACCTAAGAGATTTCTTGCAATCTGATAAAGCCTGTCACCCTGCTCATAATTTCTTGAAACATCAGCCTGTGCCGTATATGTATCTATCATAGCCTTCTCTGCAGCATTTTCAATTTCTACCACCTTAAAATTATCGTCTGTAGTTTTGGTTTTCATACCCTTTGGCACTGTAAAGAAGCTTCCGCCTGTCAAAAGCTTTTCAATGGTATCTGTATCAATCTTTTTCAGTTCATTCTGCATATCCTTTATAACTTCAACATCAGACTCACCTAAAAACGAGCCGTATTTTGAAGTGTTTCTTCTCAAAACCACAGGATATATGTCAGGCTTGTAGTATTTAACTTTTGTGCCCTTTTCAAGCACAAGGGTCGGCACTATACTTCCGTCTTCATTTTTCTCTTCTCTTAAAACAAGGTCGTCGTCAATGATTTCATATTCCTCTGTCACCATCTCAAACTTTTTACTTCCGCAGTTGCACACCTTATTCATGCAGACCTCTCCGCACTTTTTGCATCTTCTCAGTTTTCTTGCCTGGTAGTCGTCTAAAAATTCAAGAAGTGTGTCATTAACCCAGCTTAAACGGCCGATACATCCGTCCTTGTTTTTAAAATAGCATATTATCTGTGTAACCTTATCATCTGCGCTGTCTTCATCCTTGCCCCTGAGTTCAGGAAGCTCTTCCCCTTCATCCTCAACATCAACATCATATCTGTTTTTTATGTAATCCTTAGTCTGCGAAAGAAGAATAAAGAAATAGTCCATTTCATCAATTTCATATACCCCGTCCTGCGGTATAAACTGCTTTGGATGCAATATTCTTATATCAAGGTCGCCCACCGTGTTATGTGTCCTTTTAAAGTTATCCCACTCAATCCAGATTAAAGAGCCGCCCTGTCCCGGTGTAATTCTCTCCTGCATATCGTTCATAACCTCAAAATCAAACTTGTCAAGGTCATTTCTCAGCTTATTTTCAAGCTTAACAGCATTATCTGTCAACCGCTCCTTCAATGCCGTAACCTTTGGATACGGAATAGAATTGTCGACCTGTGCTTCAATCAGCTCATATACAATATTTCGCACAAAGGTCGCATCCTTTGCCTTTTTTCCCGGCACCGTACCTATTTTCTTTGTGCCGTTTATAAGGTCCTCATATTCATCCATCTTTGTAAGCTTTGATGAATATGCATTTCTTGCGTTCTCATACTTCTTTTTGTAGCTCTCAAATGCCCTTAATTCCTTTTCTTCAAACTTTTTCATATTTTCTCCTCTCACATTGGGTTTCCCCACATTTCAATCATCATCTTCCGCTCCTCCGGTGAGCCTCTTTCATAGTCTTCCCACTGGTCGGACTCCCATTTAACCTTGTTTTTCTTCTCGTCACCTTTTATTTCCTCAGTCTGCTGTGATGCAGTCATATATGCAATACCAAGAGCCATAATGCAGTCATCATGTGCCCCTGCCTGTGCTTCAGGTCTGCCCTTTTCATTTCTTACGAATGTCAGCATTTCAAGAAGCGTTTCTTTGTCAACTATGTAGTCAGGTGTTTCTCTTACAATCTCAACAAGCCCTGCAATAAGAAGCGGTCTTGTAAGCTTAGTTGTTTTAAAACCAAAGCTCTGCACAATCTTATGTGTAAAGGTATCTTCTCTTTCTCTCACATACTGTTTAGGATATCTGAGCATTTCAAGTCTCTTAACCGGATATGTCGAATAATTAGCCTCAACAGCTAAAAGTGCCTTGTTATAATACATTCCAAGACAATACATCTGATTTGAATAAATATCTTCGTCAAACTGATGCCTTAGAACCGCAACTTGTTTCTTTGTAGCATTGTCAATAACCGCTCCGATGAACCAGTCAGAGCCTTCTCCTGCAGTATCACCGCCTGCAACATAAGGATGTCCCTTTATAACATCTTCATAAATGCTTATATATCCATTTTCCGCATCATCAACAAACTTGACATTTGTGATTCTGTCCTCTGTAATATCATAATCAAAATATCCGACCTTCACAGGCTTAATCTCTTTGTTAAGCTGTTCCTGAACATTAATAGCCTTAAAGACAGTCTTGCCGTATACGCCCCATTCCCCAAGACAGTAAACAGCATAATAATATGCATCTGTTTCTTTATAGCTTTCATAAAGCTCTATATCGTCTTTACTCAGAAATTTGTTATCCTTGTATGTAGTCTTTAAAACCTTAACCTTTGGATTTTTCTTGTCAAAAAATCTCTTTTTCAGCCAATGGTTAACCGAAATAGGGTTAAAGCTTAAAACAGTCTGCTTCTTTGTATTTCCGCCTCTTAAACGAAAGTCAAGCTGATTTAAGCTTTCTTCCATTGCCTCAGTAGCTTCTTCAATCCATACATCGGTAAGCTCACCTTTGGGAAATGTGATAGACTTAAGCTTTTCAGGGTCGTCAAGTCCTTTGAATATAATCGTGTTTCCTGTAGCAGTGCAGGTAATCTGCAGATTGCTGCGGTTAATCTTAAAGTATCTCGAAAGCCCCCACTTGCTTATAACCTGTGTTAAAAGTGCAAATGTAGAGTCTCTGTTGGTCTCGGCAACCTGCCTTACAACCAGAACATTGCAAAGATGTCTGCTAAGTACCCTGTATATGTATCTCTGTGCAATAAAGAACGACTTACCGCTGCCCGCTCCGCCGTAAAACACAAGATATCTGCTGTCATCTTCTAAGTACGGCAAATACACATCGTTAAAAACGCTCTTTTTTATCTTCAAACTCAAACTCTTAATCCTATCACCCCCGATAATTCTTATTTGGCTTCTCCTTGAGGAGAGACTCCGTCGCAAACGGTGGTGAGGTGTCAATTCTGCATTGTGCATTGTGCATTGTGAATTGTGCATTGTGCATCGTGCATTGTGAATTGTGCATTGTGAATTATTCCTCCAGCCCCACCGTTATAACAACATTCTCTGTAGCTTCATCCTTCGCAAGAGCCTTTTTGTCATATAGTACTCCCACAACTCTTACTATATCTGCAATGTTTACAACAGCTATTCTGTCAAGCTTTTTCTTTATGCTTAAAACCTCTTTTTCATCAAGTTCGCATTTTTCCGCGATTTCTTCAAGTAAAACTTCAAGGTCGCCCTGATGTTTTAGAGCAATATTAAATCTTCGATTTAAAAGCTCCATCCCTTTGTCAATTATCTCTTCCGCAGACTTCGCAAAGGATTCCCTTTTATTGTCGAGAAGTTTTGCGAACTTCTTTATCTTCTTATTTCGCAGGATAATTCCTTTTACTGTATTTGTCGCCATATTAAGCTCTCTTGCCGTCTCTGAATACGAACCATTGGAAGCATAAAGTGTAAATATCTTAACTATCATCTCATCAGGTGTTTTCTTTCCTCTCGCCACTCGTCTCACTCCTTCCGATAATTCCTATATGCCTTCCCCTCTCGTCCCAAATCTCCCTTTTACTCCTATTGCCTATCGCAATACTCGCTTGCGGTCGTTTGCTCCTCTTTCACGGAAAACACGGTCTCGTGTTTTCGTGAGTAAGGAATAACCGAGCATAAACCGAGCATTGTGCTATCAATGCGAAGTATAGCGAGTGTTATGACGCGAAGGGGGACCGCCTTGCGGTGGATGAGGTGTAAACTCCTATTTCCTAACTTCTAACTGAATTTTACCCCTTTCACCCCCTCAGTTATCGCAAACTTTCAGGTGCAAAAAAAAGAAGCCCCAAAGGACTTTCATAATTCCTATTTGGCTTCCCCTTTCGTCCCAAATCTCCCTTTTACTCCCATTGCCCGTTGCAATACTCGCTTGCGGTCGTTTGCTCCTAACTCCTAATTTCTAACTCCTAACTTTGATTCACCATTTCTCATAGAACTTTTTTCTAAGCACATATAGAGTTCCCTCTGACAGATAATGCTTAAGGCTAACCTTTACAGCACTTGCATCTGTCGTCACGAACTCAAACAACGCTTTTTTATATTCATCTCCGCCGATTTCTTCGCACAGTCTTAAAATCTTTTCCTGAACCTTCCTCGGCTGGTTCTTAAAATCAAGACACACAAAGTAAATCAACCCCTGTTTGTTGTATGGGACATTTATACCCCTTCTTTTTTTGAACATTCTCCGCCTTTCTTCAAAAAACTCCTCGCCCTTTTTTATGTATTAAGTAGATTTGTTAATATAGCATACAAGTCTTGCAAGACGAGCACCCTCGTCTTTGAAAATAAATATATGCTTTTCAATTGTGCATTGTGAATTGTGAATTGTGAATTGTTCCAAACACCTTCATATAATATCCGTGATTAAATTCATTCTCAATAATCTGTATATCAGAGATTTCATATCCAGGATACATTCTTTCTATTATGTCTTTATATTTATTAAGGAACAAAGCTTGTCCCATTTCATTCAAGTCCTTCTGCATTTCCTTTATTCTCATATTGGAAATAACATTATTCTTTTCTCTTGGCTGAGGCTTAATAAGGTTCTTTGTGCAGTTCCACTTTCTGAACCCGCAATGCTTTTGTTTTGTCATATAATGTGCAAGCCCTTTAAGCCCGTCTTTTCCAAACTTAAGCCTCTTTGTGTTTGCATAACCTTTTTTCCATTCGCTCTCTAATATATCTCTGTCAACGCCGCCTGTGATTGTTACATGGTGATGTATTCTGTCTGAATTATCGCCCTTTGCAATAATCCATACAATCTTAAGCTCGATACCAAGTTTCTTATAATACTTAGCAATTCTTCTTTTATAGTTCTGTGAATCCTTTAAAGCCTCTTCATAGCTTGCAGGATAACACCCATCATTATATGTAAGATGGAGTTCTAAATCTTTATTAGTGAAATTAAGAAGGAGAAGTCTTAAAAGATGTTGCTTAGAATTATAATCATTAAGTCTCTGCTGAACCTCACTGGTAGGCTTCGCTCTTTTTGACCTTTGTCCAGGCTTCTTATACACTGGAAATACCTGTGCATCCATATACTCTCCGCACTTATATGTAATTTGTCTGTATGACCTCTCCATCTTTCCACCTCTTCTCACTAATTCTCACAGCCTCCCTTGTGTAAAGGGAGGTGGGTTGCGTAGCAACTCGGAGGGATTGTAACTCCTCACTCCTAATTCCTAACTCCTAATTCCTGACTCTTCAATAATGTAATCCAAATCCTCAATTGAAACATAGCCCTTATAT
>CAZMRY010000002.1:0-42609 GCA_964568815.1 uncultured Eubacteriales bacterium
TGATTCCGCTATAGGTTCAGCCGTTTTTTTATGGGAATTAATTTACATCCCCTTAATTTAACGGGCTGATGTGGGCATCAGCCCCTACGATGGGATAAGATTTAATTTCTATATTGTAGGGGACATTCACGAATGTCCCGAAAACGGGCGAGCACAGAGGCATCGCCCCTACAGAATAACAAAATGCCTTACGACTCGATATGTTTCCTTGAGGAAACAAGAATAACTCCTAACTTCTCACTTCTAACTTCTGTTTCTTTTCCACCACTGCCGTAAAAATTGTTTTATTAGTATCAACATTTTTTGCAAGAAGCCTAAAAGTGTTTTCGCTTTCTGATGTAAAAACCTCAAACTTACCGTCACATACGATTTCTGCAACATATCTTATTGTAATTTTTAAATCTTTTAAACTTATTTTATATCGGTCAGGCAGATAGTCGTACACTATGTCTGCATAAAATGTATTATTCATATGATTATTCCTGTCAATGTGTGAATAATAAACCTTCCTTGTATCGGTATGTTCCATATTTTCTTCATTGAAATTCATATCGGGACTGCTTATTTCAAATATATCTGAATTGTCAACAGGTATACCGCCAAGCTCGTCAAGACAAGTCGGTCTTAATATTCTTCTTTTTTCAATGTTTATTATAACCCATTCAGAACAGCAGCGTGCAACAATATTACCGTCTTTTTCAATTTCGTAGTCTCTTAAAAATGACGCACCTCTGCAACCGCGAGGTTTTGTAATAATTTTTATATCATCATATACTTTAATATCTTCAAATATCTGTAGTGTCATTTTTGTTAACACAAAAGCTATATTATGATATTTTAAGACATCAAAAGTCATTCCTGTGTTATCACAATCATCACAAGCAGCTTTTTGAAAAAGCTTGAATAATGCTGAAATTCGCACATCTGAATTTGGTTGAACATCATATGTTTCTATTCTGGTGTTAAATGATATTGACATGGTATCCATCTCCTTAATTCCTACATTTTAGCATAAATGTAATTAACACGCAAGAATAAATTATCAATAATGTAGATTTTTAATCAAATTGTGTTGAAATTGTCAGTTTCGTGTGATATAATATCTATATTTAATGTGGGGAGGTGTTTGTAATTGAAAATTAAACTAATCATTATTTCAATTTTAATTACTATATCAGTAAATGTCAGTGTTTTTGCAGATAGTTCAATTACAGTGCCTTCACTGATGTATCACAATATAAATGATATATATGATGCGAAAAATTCCAGTGTTGAAATCTCGGGAGATATGTTCAGAGAACATATGAGCAGATTGAAAAAAGAAGGATATACAGCAATATTTTTTGATGAATACCTGGCTGCAGTCAATGGGACAAGCAAACTTCCTGAAAAACCAATTCTCATTACTTTTGATGATGGTTATCTTAATAATTATACTGTAGGATTTCCTATATTAAAAGATACAGGAATGAAAGCAACCATATTTATTGTAACGGGCAGAATGGGGCTTCAGGGTGCAGTAACTTATCCTCACTTTACATGGCAGCAGGCTAAAGAAATGGTTAACTCTGGAATTGTTGATATTCAGAGTCACACTCAATATCATAGTCATTTGCCAATTGTATCTTATTCAAATCTTCTTTTGGAATTAAGAAAATCTAAATTCGTTATTGAGAAAAATCTGAATAAAAAAGTTAATATCCTTGCTTATCCTTACGGAGAATGGAATGATATTGTTATTAATACTGCAAAAAAAGCAGGGTATGAAGCTTGTGTCCTTGCGGATCCTGTAGATCCTGGCGTAAACAGGCTTAATGAAAATACTTATCTGATGAAAAGAATAACAGTTTATGGTCACATAACAGGTGATGAACTTATTGATGAAATCAGGAAAAATGAAAGCAGGTAAAATATGAAAACAGATATATTTGGTGTATTATTTGATAATTATACTATCAATGAAGCTATTGATAAAGCAATTAAGTCTCTGGATAACGATAAGCCATTTATTATTGCTACCCCTAATCCGGAAATTGTAAATTTAGCAAGAAACGACAAAGAGTACAAACAAATTCTTAATACAAGTGATATTGTAACTCCTGATGGTATTGGCATTGTCTATGCTTCAAAAATTGTCAAAGGAAATATTAAAGAAAGAGCAGCAGGGTTTGATATTGTCTGTGGTATAATTGAAGAACTGGACAAAAGAGCAGGAAGTGTTTTCTTGTTTGGAAGTAAACCAGATGTTGCGGAAACAGCTGCTGAAAAACTTAAAGAAAAATATAATAATCTTACTATTTCAGGGTGTAGAAACGGTTATTTTGATGACGACAGTGAAATCATAAAAGAAATTCAGGAAAGCAAACCTGATTTGTTGCTTGTCTGTCTTGGTGCACCTAAACAGGAAAAGTGGATTTATAAAAATAAAGACCTTCTTAATGCAAAAATTCTTGTTGGTGCAGGTGGTACCCTTGATGTTTTGGCAGGAAATGTAAAACGAGCACCTGAAATTTATATTAAATTTGGACTTGAATGGTTTTACAGACTTATTAAAGAACCAAAAAGAATTGGTCGTATGATAAAATTACCAGTGTTTTTATTAGATGTAATTGTTAAGAAAGGGAAGGATAAAGAATGAAAGTTAAATTGATAAGATATACACAGGATTTAGAAAAGTTAATTGCAGCAAGTGCAAAGCTTTGTTATTCATCTGCAACTGTTGACGACATTTTTGACAATTTGAATGATGAAAATACTGAAAAATTTCTTAATATGCTTATGGGTATGGGTCATGAAAGTCCTGTTGAACATGCAACATTTACATTTGCAATTGAAGGTGTAAGCAGAAGCTTACTTGCACAGCTTACAAGACATAGAATTGCAAGTTTCACTGTTAAATCACAAAGATATGTAAAAGAAGGACAGTTTGAATTTGTAACACCTCCTGAAATCAAGGCTATTCCTGAAGCTGAAGAAAAATACATAAAATCTATGAATGATGCCCAGAAATACTATAATGAGCTTGCTGACATTTTATTTGCAAAGCACTATGATACTTTTATTAACGATGGTCTTGATGAAAAAACTGCAAGAAATAAAGCTGAGAAGAAAGCTATTGAAGACGCAAGATATGTACTTCCAAATTCTTGTGCAACTCAGCTTATCATGACATTTAATTCAAGAAGTTTATTTAATTTCTTTGAACACAGATGCTGTGAAAGAGCACAGTGGGAAATTAGAGATATGGCAAATGAGATGTTGAGACAAGTAAAAGAAGTTGCTCCTGTTTTGTTTAAAAAATCAGGTCCTTCATGCCTTAAAGGTCCTTGTCCGGAGGGGAAAATGACTTGCGGAAAGATGCTTGAAAAGAGAAAATTATATTTGGGAGAATAAGAGTGTTATGAAAGGTAAACTTATTGTTGTTGAAGGTTTAGACTCCAGTGGTAAAGCAACACAAACTAAATTAATAGCTAAAAAACTTGAGGAAATGAATTATAAAGTTAAGCTTATTACATTTCCTGATTATGAAAGTGATTCTTCGGCTTTGGTTAAAATGTATTTAAACGGTGAATTGTCTGATAAGGCTGATGACATCAATGCATATGCAGCATCTTCTTTCTATGCTGTAGACAGATATGCATCATATAAGAGAAACTGGGAAAAGTTTTATTTAGATGGTGGTATTGTTATTGCTGACAGATACACTACATCTAATATGATTCATCAGGCTTCTAAGATTGAAGGCACAAGAATTAAAAATCTTTATCTTGACTGGCTTACTGACTATGAGTATAAACTATTAAAACTGCCGACGCCCAATAAAGTTATTTTCCTTGATATGCCTCCTGAATATGCTAATGAACTTATGAGAGAAAGAGCAAATAAGTTTACAGGTGAAAAAGATAAAGATATTCATGAGAGAGATAAAGATTATCTTGAGAAGACATATGAAAACGCACTATATATTGCAAAAAAATATGACTGGAACGAAGTTTTTTGTGTAGAAGATGGACAAATAAGAACGATAGATGATATTAATGATGAACTTATGAATTTGATTTGTAATGATGTTTTACATAGAAAATATAAAAAGAACAACGAGGTTAAAAATGATTAATATATTATTTGCAAATGGTTTTGAAGAAGTAGAGGCATTAACAGTTGTTGATATGGCTCGCAGAGCAAAAATTGAAGTTGAAATGATTTCACTTAATGATGATTTGTATGTTACAGGCAGCCATAATATTATCGTTAAATGTGATAAATTATTAAAAGATGCAGTATTGCTTGATGGTATAGTACTTCCTGGTGGAATTCCCGGCGTACCAAATATTGAAAGTAATAAAGACGCTGTTGAGTTAATTAAAAAGCACTACTCAGAAGGAAAGCTCGTAGCGGCTATTTGTGCTGCACCAACACTTCTTGGACGAGCAGGAATTCTTTCAGATAAAAAAGCAGTATGCTATCCTGATATGATGGAACAACTTATTTGTAAAGAAAAAATGAATGTGAAATCTGTTAAAGATAAAAATATAATTACATCTCAAAGTGCAGGAACTGCGATGGATTTTGCATTTGAAATTATAAAATATTTAAAGGATGAAAACACAGCAGAAAATGTTAAAAAATCAATCTATTATTAAATTAATAATTCTTGTTGCAGTTGTATTGTTAGTGGCTCTTTCCTGTGAAATATTTGGAGTATTTAAGTCTGACGATGCGATAACTGTTAATATTAACGATGGCAGCAGTTTGAATGAAATTATTGATGTTCTTGAAGAAAACGACATCATCTCTTCCAAACTGATGTTTAAAATAGCTGCATACAAGCATAATAATCAATTTAAAGCAGGTGAACATACAATAACAAGCAGAAACTATTTCAGTATAATACAAGAATTTAAGAGTGTTCCTTATTCTGCAGGTATAACCGTTACAATTCCAGAAGGCTATGAACAAAGAGAAATTGCAATGCTCCTGGAAGAAAAAGGACTTTGTACAGTTGAAGAGTTTAATAATTCAGCTACTATTGACAATTTCTCTGAGTATTGGTTTTTAAAAGGAATTAAGGTTAGAAATTATCAGCTCGAAGGTTATTTGTTTCCTGACACATACAATTTTTCTAAGAGTGAAGGCGTTCGCAGCATAATTAACAGAATGTTGTCTAATTTTGACAGTAAAATCACTGAAGATATGAAAAATCAAGCAAAGACACTTGGCAGAACTTTTGACGAAATTATTACTATGGCATCTATAGTTGAAAGAGAAGCTGCTGATGCTGATGAATATAAAACTGTTGCTGGTATTTTTTATAACAGATTGAATAAAAAGACAGAAGCATATGGGTATCTACAATCTTGTGCAACAGTTCAGTATATTCTTAGAGAAAGGAAAAATGTGCTGTCTATTGCAGACACAAAGATAGATTCACCATACAACACCTATAAATATCAGGGCCTTCCGATCGGACCTGTTGCATCTCCTGGACTTGAAACAATTATGGCTGCTCTTTATCCCCAGGAAACCGACTATCTGTATTTTGTTGCTGATGGTAAAGGAAATCACTATTTTGCTAAAACTGTTGAAGAACACGAAATAAACAAAAGAAAGGCCGGTTATTGATTTGGCTGGAGAAAAAATTAATCTTGATTATATAACTGAATATCTCCATAAACTCATTCCTGAAAGCAGTACGGAACTAAAAAAATTAGAAGATTACGCGGAGAAAAATGCTGTTCCTATAATCCACAGAGAAGTTAAAGCTCTGATTGAAGTTCTTTGCTTGCTTAAAAAGCCAAAAAAAATTCTTGAAATTGGTACTGCAATCGGTTATTCGGCAAGCGTTATGGCTTTTTCGTCTCCTGAAGATGTGAAAATTACATCCATAGAACGCGAACCTGAAATGACAGAGCTTGCACTTGAAAATATTAAAAAGCTTAATCTGGAAGAGAAAATTCGCGTTATAGAGGGTGATGCACTTGAAGTATTACCACTTCTTTCAAGCAAATATGATTTGATATTTATGGATGCTGCAAAAGGCTATTATAATGAATTTTTTGATAGTGTTATCACATTACTTAATGATGGTGGTTTACTTATATGTGATAATGTTTTATACAAAGGTATGACAGCAACTGATGAGCTTGTAAAAAGAAGACAAAAAACAATCGTTGGAAGAATGCGCGAATATCTTGAGATGTTATGTAATCACAGTAAACTTACCACTTCTGTTATTCCCATAGGGGATGGAGTTACTGTTTCATATTATTATGAGGAGGGGGAAAAGTGAAAAAACCAGAATTGCTTGCACCTGCTGGAAGCCTTATAAAACTTAAATATGCTCTTGTATATGGTGCAGATGCGGTTTATATTGGAGGAGAATCTTTTTCACTTCGTGTAGCAGCGGAGAATTTTACAATTGATGAAATCAAAGAAGGAATTGAATTTGCGCATAGTCTTGATAAAAAAGTTTATATTACTGCAAATATAATTCCGCACAACAAAGATTTAGAGGGCTTTTGTGAGTATGTTAAAGAAGTTTATGAGCTTGGTGCAGATGCTATAATCGTCAGTGATTTAGGCTTGTTTGATCTTGTTAAATCTGTTACACCTGATTTTGAAGTTCATATAAGTACGCAAGCAAATAATACAAATTATGCCAGTGCCAATATGTGGTACAAGCTTGGTGCAAAAAGAGTTATACTTGCAAGAGAGCTTTCTTTAGCTGAGATTAAAGAAATAAGAAATTCAATTCCTGAAGATATGGATATAGAATGCTTTATACACGGTGCTATGTGTATATCATATTCAGGAAGATGCCTTATGTCCAATTATCTTACAAACAGAGACAGTAATATGGGAGCCTGTTCTCATCCATGCAGATGGAAATATTATCTTATGGAAGAAAAACGGCCAGGCGAATATTTCCCTGTTTTTGAAAATGAAAGAGGAACCTTTATTTATAACTCTAAAGACCTTTGTATGATTGAGCATATACCGGAACTAATTGAAGCCGGAGTGAGCAGTTTTAAAATTGAAGGCAGAGTTAAAAGTGAATATTATGTAGCTACTATTACAAAGGCATACAGAGATGCAATAGATGCATATTTCGATGGCAAGCCTTTTGATTCAAAATTATCTCAAGAGCTTACAAAAGTCAGTCACAGAGAGTATACTAAAGGCTTTTTCTTTGGTAAGCCTGACGAAAACCAGCAGCTTTATACAACTAATTCTTATGTAAGGGATTTTGACCTTGTAGGTGTTGTAGATGGTTATGATGAAGAAAGAAAAATGCTTGTTGTAACACAAAGAAATAAATTCTTCACAGGAGACGAGCTCGAAATACTTATACCAGGTGAGGATTACAGAACAATTAAAGTAAATAAAATGTATGATGAAAATTTTAATGAGATTGACTCTTGTCCTCACGCAACAATGAGACTTTATATTCCATGTGAGTTTAAATGTCCTGAGTATTCAATTTTGAGGAAAGCAAAAGAATAAAACTTTATATTTGAGCCATCATATTTATGGTGATTAAATGTCAGAAAGAGTTTTTGGAATCAGAACTATTCTTGTTTTTACAGTTATGATTATAGTAGCAAGAACATATTACCTGATGGTTATATGTCATGATGAGTTAAAACAGAAAACTGATAAGCAAAATACGGTTAATATTTCTGTTTCTGATAAAAGAAATGACTTTTTAGACAGACATAACAGACACATTACCGGTCTTGAAAAAAAGGGGTACATTGCAATATTCTCTTCAAATGACGAGATTATTGATAAAATGAACAGTGAACTTTTAGAATGTTATACAACTGAAACTGCAGAAGAAATATATGAAAGACTTAATTTGCAGAAAAAAACATATGTTCAGACTAATATTGATTTTAATAAATATGAACTTGAGGATATCAGATATATCAAACCATTTTATGCAACAACAAGATATTTAAATGATTATCCTGCAGCGTCGTTAATTGGTTATGTGTCTGATGGAAAAGGTGTATACGGGCTTGAAAAAGTATATGATGAATTACTAACAAACAACGATAGTCAGGCGTATGTAAAAACTGATGCATTCAGAAATGTGATAGGCGATATTAATCTGGTTTCAAACAGCGAAAGTTCCTTTAAAATTAAACTTACTCTTGATTTGGATTATCAGAGAATACTGGATAAAGCACTTGAAAATTCAGGACTGAAATGTTCAGCAGTTCTTATTGATGTAAATAACTTTGATGTTTTAGCAATGGGATCTTATCCAAGTTTTAAGCAAGATAGTATTGCTCTGTATCTAAATAATTCTGGCGGTATACTTCAAAACAAAAGTATGCTTGCATATGATATGGGTTCTATTTTTAAAATAGTTGTTGTCGCTGCTGCACTTGAAAACAATCTGCTTGATATTAACAAACTATATTATTGCAACGGAATAATTAATGTTTCCGGAAAACAGTTTGAGTGTCACAATGCTTATGGCCATGGAAAACAAACATTATATGAAGCTTTTAAAAATTCCTGTAATTGTGCATTTATAGAACTTGGTCGAATAGTGGGATATAAAAATATAATTGATATGGCAAGAAAATTCAGACTTGGCGAGAAAAGGCTTCTTCCAATTGAGCTTGAGCAACAAAAAGGAAGCTTGCCTGACGAAAATAATTATTATCTTGCAGACCTGGCTAACTTATCAATAGGTCAGGGACAACTTTCCGGTACAGTTCTTGACGGAGCGTCAATCAGTGCAGTAATTGCGAGCGGAGGTTATATTTGTAATACAAATTCTGTAGAATGTGTTACAGATAGCTATGGACAAATTATTAAAGAATTAAAGATAGCGGATAAAGAGAGAATTATATCAGAAGATACAGCACAGAAGATAAAAGAGATGATGATTCTGACCAATGAAAGCGGAACCGGAACAACAGCCAGGCTTGAAAATTCAGGCTCAGGTGGAAAAACAGGCAGTGCCCAAACCGGTTGGTATGTAGATGGTGAAAATTATCAACACGGCTGGTTTACAGGATTTTTTCCATCAGACAGCCCAAGGTTTGCACTTTGTGTATTTGTAGAAAATGGAAAATCAGGAAGTGAAACAGCTGCTCCTGTTTTTAAAGAAATTGGTGATAAGATTTTAAGAAAGGAAAATTATGAGTATTCAGATTGATGTTAAATATATTAAAAATATAGTTGTCAAGGTTGGTACATCAACCTTGACATACTCAAACGGAAAGCTCAATTTAGACAGAATTGATAAGCTTTGTTTTGTGCTTTCTGATTTAAGAAACAGAGGAATTGATGTCACTTTGGTATCATCAGGTGCTATTGGAGTTGGCGTTGCAAAACTTGGACTTGCTGAAAGACCTAAAGATACAATGGGTAAGCAGGCAGCTGCAGCTGTTGGTCAGTGTGAGCTTATGTTTTTATATGATAAATTATTTTCACAGTATGGATGTAAAACTGCACAGGTTTTGCTAACAAAAGATGTTGTAATTGATGAAAAGAGACGTGAAAATGCTCACAATACTTTTAAAACTCTTTTAAAACTTGGAGTAATTCCCATAGTTAACGAAAATGATGCTGTTTCCGTTGAAGAAATTGAGTTTGGTGATAATGATACTTTGTCTGCTATGGTTGCATCAATAGTTGATGCGCAGATGCTTATTATTATGTCAGATATTAATGGTTTGTATGATTCAGACCCTAGAAACAATCCAAATGCAAAGATTATACATAAAGTTGAAAAAATAGATGAGAAAATTAAAGCTTCTGCATCAGGTGCAGGAACAAAGAGGGGAACAGGCGGAATGATTACTAAAATTCTTGCCGCAGAAATTGCAGAAGAAAATAATGTGAAAACTGTGATTTGCAATGGAGAAAATCCTAAGATTGTTGAAGAAATTATGTCAGGTAAAATTGACGGTACTATATTTATGTAAAGGAATTTAAAAATGGTTAAAAGTATTGCTTTAAAGGCAAAAGAAGCTTCAATGCAACTTTCATGTCTTGGAACTGATGTGAAAAATAAAATACTTATAAAATTTGCAGACTGTTTGATTTCAGACTGTCAGATGATTATAAATGCAAACAAAGCTGATGTAAAATCAGCTGAAACAAAAGGTATGAAATCTTCACTTATAGACAGACTTAAGCTTAACGAAGAAAGAATTAAGTCAATATCCGATGCTGTAAGAAAGATTGCAGATTTAAGCGACCCTGTTGGTGAAGCTGAAAGCTTTGTAAGACCAAACGGACTTAAAATTATAAAAAAACGAGTTCCTTTAGGTGTTGTTGGCGTTATATACGAAGCTAGACCAAATGTTACTGCTGATGTTACTGCAATTTGTATTAAAACAGGTAATGCAGTTGTTCTTAAAGGTGGAAGTGATGCAATAAATTCAAATAAAGCAATTGTTGCATCAATGAAAAAAGCTCTTAAAAATGTTGGTGTTTCTGAAGATATTGTTATGCTAATTGAATCAACCGACAGAGAAAGCACAAACGAAATGCTGAAACTTAACGGGATAATCGATGTTTTAATTCCAAGAGGTGGAAGTGGACTCATAAAAAATGTTGTTGAAAATGCTACAATTCCTGTTATAGAAACAGGTACAGGAAATTGTCATATATATATAGACGAATTTGCTGACATCGATAAGGCGGCAAAAATAATATTAAATGCAAAAACACAAAGAACAGGCGTTTGTAACGCAGCTGAATCACTTGTTATACATAAAAACATTGCAAATTTATTTTTACCGATTATTTTAAAAGAATTAAATAATTCAGGTGTTGAGATTTATGGATGCCCTGAAACTGTAAAGTATGCTGACTTTGTTAAAAAAGCTGCTGATGAAGATTATTATACTGAATATCTTGATATGAAGATTTCTGTCATAGTTATAAACAATTTTGATGATGCAGTTAAGCATATTAACGAACATAGCACAGGACATTCTGAGGCTATTATTACAGAAAACTATAACAATGCTATGAGGTTTACTGAAAAAATTGATTCAGCTGCTGTGTATGTTAATGCATCAACAAGATTTACCGACGGTGGGGAATTTGGTTTTGGTGCAGAAATTGGAATAAGCACTCAAAAGCTTCATGCAAGAGGACCGATGGGTTTAAAAGAAATGACAACATACAAATATATTATTTTAGGAAATGGAGAAATCAGAGAATGATATATGTTCTACTTGGCTTAATTGTTGTTCTTTTAATTTTAAATATTATACAACTTACAAATTCATCATCAAAAGATAGTGATATGGAAAAAACACTTAAATTGTTTTCCGATACCCTTGCTTCAGGGCAAAAACAGGTTGGGGAAGTACAAAGCGAAAGACTATCAGAGTTATCAGCACAGCTTTCTAAAAATCAGGAAACTCTACATAAAACCTTGACAGAAATGTTAAAAAGTTATGATGAAAGACTTGTAGCTATAACTAAACATAATGATGAACAGCTTGAAAAAATCAGAAATACTATGGAAGTAAAAATAAAATCACTTCAGGATGACAATAATAAAAAACTTGATGAGATGAGAGGAATTGTTGATACAAAACTTCAGGAAACTCTCAATGAAAGAATATCTAAGTCTTTCAGTATTGTTTCCGAAAGACTTGAACAAGTATACAAGGGTCTTGGTGAAATGCAAAGCCTTGCAACAGGCGTGGGCGATTTAAAAAGAACACTTACCAATGTTAAAACAAGAGGTATTTTAGGAGAAGTACAGCTTGGAAATATCCTTTCCGATATTCTTGCGGATGACCAATATGATGTTAATGTAAATGTTAATCCTGAAAGCAGTACTGTCGTAGAATTTGCTGTTAAGTTTCCAGGGGGTAATGGTGATAAGATTTATTTGCCTATAGATGCGAAATTTCCTCTTGATGCGTACAATTCATTACTTGCAGCACAAGACAGCGGAGATGCAAATTCTATTGCTGCTGCAGGACGAGAATTTGAAAGCCGTATTAAAAA
Source organism: uncultured Eubacteriales bacterium (assembly GCA_964568815.1). GTDB lineage: Bacteria > Bacillota > Clostridia > RGIG6154 > RGIG6154 > RGIG8700. The sequence goes on from CAZMRY010000002.1 coordinate 11,998, forward strand.
ATCAGCTAAAGATATATCAACAAAATATATTTGTCCACCATATACAACTGATTTTGCATTAATGTTTTTGCCAACAGAAAGTATTTATTCTGAGGCGTTAAGAAGAGATTTAGCTGAATATACCCAAAACACATTAAATGTTGTTATTGTTGGTCCAACAAATATGGCTGCATTATTAAATAGTCTCAGAATGGGCTTTAAAACACTTGCTATTCAAAAAAAATCAGGAGAAGTATGGAATGTACTTGGTGCAGTAAAAACTGAGTTCGGGAAATTTGCGGATGCACTGGAAAAAGCACAAAGCAAAATTGAAGGAGCAGGCGAAGAACTCAATAAGCTTGTTGGAACAAGAACAAGAATGATGATGAAAAAACTTGAATCTGTTACTGAACTTACAGATTCAGAAACCGATAAAATACTTGGCACTCCGGAGGATGAAGATGGAACTTTTTGAAGAACTTATAAACAGTGATTATAAGTATAAAGGCAGAATTATTAATCTCAGAGAGGATGATGTAAGACTCCCTGATGGGCAATCGGCAAAAAGAGAAGTAATTGAACATCCTGGTGGTGTATCAATTCTTGCTATAACAGATGATAATAAAATACTGATGGTTGAGCAATTCAGAGCAGGTCCAAGAGTTGTAACTTTAGAGGTTCCTGCAGGAAAGCTTGAATATGGAGAAGACCCAAGAATATGCGGACTAAGAGAACTTACTGAAGAAACAGGATATAAGGCAAATACTTTTGAGTTAGTTGGAAGTTTTTATCTTACACCGGGATATACAGATGAATTAATTTATATATATCTTGCAAAGGACTTGATTTTTGATAAAGTGAATCCTGATCAAGATGAATTTCTTAATATCAAATCTTATGATTACGATGAATTATTGCAAATGGTAAAAAACAACGAGATTAAAGATGCAAAAACAGTTATTTCTATACTTTTTGCAAGAGAATATATTTTGAGGTGAAAATATGGAAAATAGTAATAAAACAGTTATAAGACTTCTCGGGATTGATTACCCTGTAGCTTATAATGACTCAGAAGAAAGAGTTCAACAGATTGGTTTTTATGTTGATAAACAATTTAATGAAGTTAAGCTCAGAAATTCAAAACTCAGCACAACTATGATTGCAACACTTGCCGCAATTAATATTGCTGATGACTTATTTAAACAGAGAGAAGAAAATGCAAATCTTATAAGTCAGACATCTGAATATATTAAAAGATGCGAAAAGCATGACAAAGAAACAAGAGAATTGCAGGCAAAAATTGATGAACAGGCTAATGAAATTCAGAGGCTTAAAATCGAAATTGCAAAGATAGAAATGAGAAGATAAATTATGAAAATCGATATAAAATTCGTCCCTTCCAAAGGCGGAAAAATTGTAAATAAACCATTTTATGCTACACAAGGTAGTGCAGGTATTGATTTATCTGCTTGCCTTGATGAACCTGTTTTAATACCAAAAGGTGAAATAAGATTTATTCCAACAGGAATTGCCATTGCACTTCCATCTAATGAATATGTGGCGTATATATACGCCAGAAGCGGACTTTCATGTAAAAACGGAATAGCTCTTGCAAATTCTGTAGGAGTTATAGATAGTGATTACAGAGGCGAAATCAAATGTGCTCTTATCAATCACGGTAAAGAAGATTTTATAATTAATCATGGAGATAGAATTGCACAACTTGTTGTCGCTCCTGTTTGCATTGCTGAAATTGTGGTCAAGGATTGTCTTGATAATACAGAAAGAGGTATAGGCGGATTTGGTTCTACAGGTATTTAAAAGATTTAAATTCTGGGATATACTTATTATTTGTATAACTTTGGTATTGTCTTTGTCGATTTTTATTTCACTTCCAAAGAACAAAAGCGGCGTTATAGAAATTTCAGTTAATGGTGAAATATATGGCACGTATCCTATATTTGAAGATAAAACTATTGATGTACATACAAAATATGGAAATTTAACTGTTTGTGTAAAAAAACAAAGAGTAAGCATTAAAAATTCGGATTGTAAAGATAAAGAATGTATGAATCAAAAGAACATAACAAAAAAAGGGCAGATGCTTATTTGTCTTCCTCTTAAAGTTATAGTACAAATTGGTGGTAATGAGTATGAATATGCGTACTAAAAGAATAACCAAAATGGCTACGCTTGTTGCTATTGGTATTATTTTAGGATATATTGAAAGCTTGATTAATATTATACCTATAAGCGGTGTCAAAATCGGATTATCAAATGCTGTTATATTGTATTGTATATACAATAATTGTTCGTATGTTGATACGCTTTTGGTGGTAGCGTTAAAAAGTGTTTTAAACGGACTGTTATTTAATGGTATTATGAGCATTATATATTCATTATCAGCCGCACTTGTATCATTGTTTTGTATGTATTATGCTTACAAAAACATCAAGAGCATAAGCATATATGGTATCAGTATGTTAGGAAGTTGCTCTTTTAATATTGTTCAGTTTTTAGTAGCTTCAATATTGCTTAACAGTTTTACAATTATGATGAACTTATGGTATGTGTTGCCAATCTCTTTGATTACTGGGTTGCTGCTTGGTGAAGTTTTTAGGATTATATTTTTAAAGGATAGTTGATATGAACAAAGGAATTAAATTTACAATTATTGCAGTATTACTGATTACTGTGATATTAATATCTATATTTACACCTTTTTTAAATAAAATTGGTGGCCTGTTAAGTTATTGTTTTACTCCCATACAAAGCGGAGTAACTGTTGCACTCAATAGCACAAGTGAATTTTTCAGCAGTTTTGGTAAAAATGCTTATTTAACAGAGCAGAATAAACTTTTACAAGAAGAAATAGATAAATTAAAAACAGAAAATGCAGAAGCTGTTCGCATTAAGAATGAAAATGATTCTTTAAAAGAACTTCTTAATATCAAAAATAATAAGTACAAAGAAAATGCAGAAGCGGCTATTGTTATTGCAAAAGAAGCAGGTAATTGGTTTAATGTATTTACTGTTAATAAAGGTGAAAGTAAAAATATTAACGAAAATTGTACTGTAATTAATAATAAGGGTTTAATAGGAAGAGTAACTAATTCAACTTCAAATTCTGCTAATGTTATTACTATTCTTGACCCTAATCATTCGGTAAGCGGAATGATTAGCAGAACAGGGGATTTAGTTCAGATTGATGGCAACTTTGCACTAATGAAAGATGGATTGTGTAAAATGACCGTTATTACTGAAAATGCTGATATAATGATTGGTGATACAGTTGAAACCTCAGGTGTTGGCGGTATATATCCCAGAGGAATAATGATAGGTATAGTTAAGGAATTTAAAAATAATGAAGAAGGTACAGGACAGTATGCTATATTAGAACCGTATGTTGATTTTCAGCATATTTACGAAGTTTTGATATTATTACCTGATCATGAGGTGAGTGAGTAGTGAAAAAATATATGAACATCATCATTACACTATTACTTATTTTATTGCAGGTAACAATATTAAACAGAATTAAGATATTTGGAATAAATTATAATATGGCACTTGTGAGTGTAATTATTGTTTCGGCTTTAAGTGAAAATAAAATCGCAATTATAAACTCAATAATAGCAGGAATATTATATGATATTTTTGCTTGTTATAATGTGGGTTGGCATTTAGTTATGTTTTTAATAATTACTGTTTTTATGAGCTTAATGGTAAAATATATGTATCAGGGAAGTATGATTACAGTAGCGATTTTAACTGCTATTTTTACAATTATAACTGAGCTGATTTTATACAACTTTGGATATGCTGCACCTCAAAATTGCGGATCTTTTGCATTTTTGAGATTCATTTTACCACAAACAATTATTAACACATTACTTTCAGTTATATTATTCCCATTGTTTAAAAAAATCAATAAAAGCAAGAATAAGTACAATTATTAGGAGATTTTATGCATTACAATAGACAATCAAGACTGTTATTTTTAATGTTAATATTTATAATTATGTTTATTTGCTGTGCAATAAAACTTTTCAATCTTCAGGTTGTTAATGGCGAAGAACTCAGAAAAGTTTCAGAAGATAAACTCTATATGTCTATGTCTATAAAAGCTCCAAGAGGAGATATTGTTGACAGATATGGTAAAAAACTTGCCACAAGTAAGATAGGTTATTCTCTGCAATTAGAAAAAACATCTGCCACAAGAAAAGAATTCGCAGAAGTTGTATATCATCTTATTAAATTATTGGGAAATGAACTGGAAATCACAGATCAGTTACCAATAACTATGGAAAAACCCTTTGAATTTACTATAGAAAACGCAAAACAAAAAGAATGGAAGAAAAAATACGGTCTTGATGAAAATTTAACCGCAGAAGAAACTGTTTTAAAGCTTGCTGATATCTATGACGTAAATGAATATTATACAAACGAGGAAAAAAGAAGGGTATGCGGATTTATTTTTGATACTAAGCTTCGTGGGTTCAGTATATACAATCCATATACTGTTGCGGAAGATGTGTCCGCAGGTATAGTTGCTATTGTGAAAGAAAACAGTGATATATTAGATGGAGTAAAAATTGTTGAATCAAGCGTAAGAGTATATCCTAATGGAACCTTTGCAGCCCATACACTAGGCTCTGTTGGTGTAATATATCAGGAAGAATATGAAAAACTCAAAGATAAAAACTACAGCATGGATGCAATAATCGGAAAACAAGGTGTTGAATTTGCTTTTGAAGATTATCTCAAAGGTACTGACGGAATTAAAGGATTTGAGCAGACACTTGATGGTTTAAGTGATGTAGTTACATCTACTCCTGCTAAAAAAGGAGATAATGTATATCTTACAATTGATTATAATATCCAGTATGCAATGGAAAAAGCTTTAGAGCAAACTATAAAAAATATACAACAAAGTGTTAGTGACTGTGACGCAGGAAGTGCTGTTTGTATAGATGTAACATCTGGGGAAATACTTGGTATAGCATCTTATCCATCATACATTCCTTCTGAATATAATAAAAAATATAATGAACTCATTAAAAATCCTGCAAATCCTGTTTGGAACAGAGCAATAGGCGGAGCCTATGAGCCAGGTTCAACCTTTAAGATGCTCACAGGTATAGCAGCACTTGAAGAGGGTGTGATTGAGCCATATGCTACAATACTTGATGAAGGTGTATATAAATATTATAACGACTACAGACCACAGTGCATGGAATGGAAATATGGCAGAACGCACGGATATGTAGATATGGCGAAAGCACTGGAAAAATCTTGCAATTATTATTTCTTTGATATTGGCAGAAGACTTGGAATAGATAAATTAATTGAATATGAAAAGAAATTTGGGTTTGGTACAAAAACAGGTATTGAAATAGGTGGTGAAGTTTCAGGAGTAATAGCTTCACCTGAATATCGTAAAAAAATGGGTGGCACATGGAATCCCGGTGATGTTCTTCAGGCATCTATTGGGCAGTCTGATAATCTTATCACGCCAATTCAGCTTGCAAATTATGTAGCAACAATAGCAAATGGCGGAACACTTTATCAACCTCATCTGCTTAAATATGTTAAAGATTCAGAAACCGGTGATGTTATAAAAGAACAGAAACCTGTTGTTAAGAGTGAAATTAAACTTAAACCTGAAACTGTTGATGTGATAAAAAAAGGTATGAGGAGAGTTGCGGATGAAGGTACAGCAAGTTCAGTATTTTCAGACTTTTTTATCGAGGTTGCAGGAAAAACAGGAACAGCAGAAGTAAGCCGAGGTTCAAATAATGGTATATTTGTTGCTTTTGCACCTTATGATAATCCTAAAATAGCAATTGCTGTTGTTATAGAACATGGTACAGGCGGTTATCTTGCTGCACCTGTTGCAAAGGCTGTTTTTGAAGAATACTTTGGCGAAAAAGTCATTGATGATATTTATGAAGTTAAAAAACTAAAATAATGGAGATAAATATGGGTAAATCTATTTTGATAGCATCAGGAAAAGGCGGTGTTGGTAAAACAACGCTTACAGCTAATCTTGGCATTGCTTTAGCAAACCTTGGTAAAGATGTTTTGCTGATTGATAATGATATGGGACTCAGAAATTTAGACCTTGCTTTAGGTGTAGAAAACAGCGTTTTCTATGATATTGCAGATGTGATCAGTGAAGATTGCAAGGTGAGAGAGGCTATAATTAAATTTGATAAATCTGAAAAGCTTTCTTTTATTGCAGCTTCACAGTTTAAAGATGATTTTCAGATTGATGAAAACAAATACAAGGCATTAATAACTAAACTTAAGGAAAAATATGATTATATACTTATAGATTGTCCTGCAGGAATTGGTGTTAATCTTAATAATGCTGCGGCAGTTTGTGATATGGCGTTGGTAGTTGTAAATCCGGACCCGTATTCGTTGAGAGATGCAGATAAGTTAGCATCTTTGTTTGAAAAATATGACAATTTAAAAGATGTTCGTCTTGTTATAAACAGAATGAGAAAAGAACTTATTAACAGTGGAATAATGCTTAATATAGACAGTATTATCGAGGCTCTTGGTATAAGACTTGCAGGAGTTATTATGGAAGATTCTAAAGTTATTGAGGCTTCTATTAAAGGAGAACCAATTATTACTAATCCTAAAGATAAAACCGCTAAAAGCTTTAATGCAATTGCACTCAGAATACTTGGTAATAATATCCCAATTACAGAAATTAAAACTAAAAAGAGATTTCTTTTCTTTTAGCATATAAAGCTTATCTTTCTTATATAAATTACTGAGGTGATTTATATGAAACAGTATGCTTTTAAAAGAAAAGAGGAAGATAAAGTAAATTCTTTCTATGCCAAACTTTTAATTACAACTGTCATCTTTTGTGTTGTAACTATTATCTGTAACCTGAACCAGAATTTCAAAGAACCTATAAAAGAAATATTATACAGTTCATATGACTTTCAGCAAATCAAAATACAAACAGAATTTTATTTAGACAAATGCAAAGAATTTGTTATGGACATTAAAAATTCGGTATATCGGGAGGAATAGTTATAATTTCGTTTTCTCCTGTTATTGTTGTGGTTATAGTTTTTGCTGTTATTACAGAAAGCCTTGACTATTATTTAATAGCATTAGTTTCGGCTGTTTTACACGAATCAGGACATCTTGCAGCCGCAAAATTACTTGGATATAATATTGAAAGGATTAGTGTTTTACCTGTTGGAATCAATGGAAAAATCAAGGAAAATATACATAGTAAGGCTGACAACTTCATAATTGCAGTTGCAGGACCTCTTGTTAATCTTATATTGGTTATGATTTCGTCAGTTTATAGTTCAATACATATTTGTTTGTGCAATCTATATATGATGATACTTAATTTTTTACCGATTCCACCGCTTGACGGAAGCAGAGTGTGCAATTCGTTTTTTGACAAAGAGATATATATAAATATTAGTCAATGTGTTGCATACTTTGTTATTGTGATGACGGTATTACTGGACTTCCTGAATAATAAAAAAATTAATGTGATGCTTATCTGGATTATTGTTTTCACATTGTTTTCAGGTCATAATGCAGAGAGGAAAGAAGAAAGAATTAAACCTGTTTTTATAAGTTCAAATGACAAGGTATATGAATTATTAAAATGCAAAAATAGTTTGTTTATAATATGTGAAAATGACAGTATACTTGGTTATTTAAAATACGATGATATATATAATGCCGCAATTGATGGGTTATATTTCTTAAATACAAAAGAATTAATAGCAGAAAGGACTAAAAATGGATATCAGAGAATTAGATAAATTCCTGCTTAGGGTACAAAAACCTGCCAGATACACAGGCGGGGAAACAAATGTAGTGGTAAAAGATTTTGAGAAAGCAAGTTGTAAAGTTGCATTTTGCTTTCCGGATACTTATGAAATAGGTATGTCTCATATAGGTATGAAAATTCTCTATCACTTAATCAATGAAAGAGAAGATGCACTTTGTGAGCGTTTTTATGCTCCGTGGCCGGATATGGAAGAACAGCTCAAACTTCATAACATACCGCTTTTTTCTCTTGAAAATAAAAAGCCACTTAAAGAGTTTGACTTAATTGGTTTTACACTTCAGTATGAAATGTCATATACAAACATTTTAAATATGCTTGATATGTCGGGTATACCTCTAAGAAGTGAAAACAGAACAAATGAACCTTTTGTTTGTTTTGGCGGACCCTGCGCATATAACTGTGAGCCCATTGCTGACTTTGCTGACTTTGTTATGCTTGGTGAAGGTGAAGAACTTTTTGGTGAAGTTATAGAAGCATATAATATCTGGAAAAAAAGCAACAAGTCAAGAAAGGAATTTCTCGAAAGTATTGCAAAACTTGAAGGTATATATGTACCATCTTTTTATGATGTCAAATATAAGGATGATGGAACAGTTGAAAGTATATTAACAAATAATGAGTTCGCTGCAGAAAAACCGAGAAAAAGAATAATTAAAGATATGGATAATGTATATTATCCTGAAAAACCTATCGTACCTTTTACTGAAATTGTACATGACAGAATTATGATGGAAATTTTCAGAGGTTGTACAAGAAGTTGCAGATTTTGTCAGGCAGGATATATTTACAGACCTGTAAGAGAAAAATCTCCTGAAAAAATAGTATCTGCGTGTAAAAATCTTATCAGAAATACAGGTTATGATGAAATTACCCTTTCTTCCCTCAGCACAAGTGATTATTCATGCTTTAATGAGCTTGCAGATAAGCTTATTGAAATTACGGAAAAACAAAATGTAAGTCTTTCACTTCCATCACTGAGAGTTGATAATTTTTCTGTTGATTTAATGAAAAGAATACAGAAAGTCAGAAAAAGCGGACTCACATTTGCTCCGGAAGCAGGAAGTCAGAGACTTCGTGACATCATAAACAAAAATGTTAAGGAAGAAGATTTGCTTAATACTTCAAAAATTGCATTTTCAAATGGCTGGAACACTATCAAGCTTTATTTTATGATTGGACTGCCACTTGAAATTGATGAAGATGTAACAGCCATTGCAGAGCTTGCTGAAAAGGTTGTAAATGTTTATCATGAAGCAGCTAAAGTGCTTGAAAGGAAAAGGGGAGTGAAAATTACTGTCAGCACTTCTACTTTTGTTCCAAAGCCGTTTACACCTTTCCAATGGGATGCACAGGACGAAATTGATAATGTAGTAAGAAAGCAAACACTTTTAAAAAAATCAATAACAAGAAAACAAATTTCTTATAACTGGCATGAAAGCAAACTCAGTTTTCTTGAAGCTGTATTTGCCCGTGGTGACAGACGCCTTTCAAAAGTTATTGAACTTGCACATAAAAAGGGTTGTAAATTTGATAGCTGGAATGAACATTTTAAATATGAAAGCTGGCTTGAAGCTTTTGAAGAATGCGAAATTGATCCTAAATTTTACGCCAACAGAAAAAGAAGTTTTGACGAAGTTTTGCCCTGGTCACATATTGATGTTGGTGTAAGTGAAAAATATCTTGTGAAAGAGAGAATGAAGGCAGACAAAGGCGAGACCACTGATGATTGCAGAAATGGCTGTACAGGTTGTGGTGCTACTGTACTTGGAGGTGGATCATGTATAAAATAAGAATATGCTTTTCAAAAACCGGTTGCTCAAAATATGTATCACACCTTGATTTAATGAAAACACTTCAACGCACATTCAGAAGAGGCGGAATTGATATAAGTTATTCTCAGGGTTTTAATCCGCATCCTATTATGTCAATAGCTCATCCATTACCGCTTGGCGTCGAAGGACTTTGTGAATATATGGATATTTCTGTAGACAGCAAACCTGATTATGAAGAACTCAAAATTAAAATGAATAACGCTCTGCCGCAGGATATAAGAGTTCATATTGTTACAGATGCTGAAAGACCTTTAAATGAACTTGTAAGAGCTGAATATTCAGCTGATATTGTACTTAAAAATGAAATTTTAGATGTAAATACTAAAATCAACGATTTTCTGTCGAGAAATGAAATTGTTGTTGAAAAGAAAACAAAAAGGGGATTAAGTGACACAGACATTAAGCCGATGATATTTGATGTAAAAATTCAAAAGGTTGATGGCTGTGAACTCAAACTTAATTTTGTTCTTGCTAACGGAGAACCTGCAAATCTTAAAGCAACTACATTTTTTGATGCAATGGAAAAATATATTGATGGATTTGAAGTAGATTATTTTTCTATAGTAAGAAATAATCTTTATGACAGCAAAATGCAAAAAATAGTTGTTGACAAATAAGGTCAAGTATGTTAATATGTATAAAAATTAATAATAAGGTAGAGGTCGCATTTAGCAATCAGTACTGTGTAAATATGGTTTCCGCAAAACTTCGTTATACAGGAAAGGTGCAGATGCCGAAGTCAGCTGAGGCGTAAAGCTGTACTGGCATGGCAAAATAATATTTGTCTTGTTGTCGCACTTTATTGTGCGGAGAGCTACATATTTTGTTTATATTGTAAATTTATGAGGCTTTCTGTTTATGTTAGCCTCTTATTTTTTTAGAAAGGAAGATATTTTATGAACACAAAAACAATTTTCAAAGGTGTCGCAACAGCACTTATCACTCCACTTGATGAAAACGGAGTTAACTATGAAAAATTAGGTAAATTAATAGATTGGCAGATTGAAGAAGGAATAAATGCTATTGTAATCTGTGGTACTACAGGAGAAGCATCAACACTTACTGATGAAGAACACAGAGCAGTTATTAAATATGCAGTAGAAAGAGCAAATAAAAGAATACCTATCATTGCAGGCACAGGAAGTAATGATACAGACTATGCTGTTGATTTAACAAAATTTGCTTGTGAAGTTGGCGTTGATGGTGTCCTTGTTGTAACTCCATATTATAACAAAACCTCTCAGGCTGGATTAGTTAAAATGTTTACAACAATAGCAGATAACAGCACAGTTCCTGTAATATTATATAATGTTCCTTCAAGAACAGGTGTTAATATTGAACCTGCTACATATGAAAAACTTGCTCAGCATCCGATGATTTCAGGTATAAAAGAAGCAAGCGGAAACATATCTGCTTTAGCAAAGACAGCATCACTGCTTAAAGGTAAGCTTGATATCTATTCTGGTAATGATGATGAAATAGTTCCTATTATGTCTCTTGGCGGAGTTGGCGTAATTTCAGTTCTTTCTAATCTTATGCCAAAGAAGACTGTTGAAATTTGTGACAGTTTCTTTAATGGCAACATTGAAAAAGCAAGAGATTTACAGCTTGAGCTTTTGCCACTTATAAATGCACTTTTCAGCGATGTTAATCCTATCCCTGTAAAAGCGGCTATGTCTCATATGGGATTTTGTGACAATTACTTAAGACTTCCTCTTGTTGAAATGGCAGATGATAAAGAAAAAATTCTTGTTGAACTTATGAAAGAACAGAATTTAATCTGAATAAGAAAGGACTAATGATGTATATTTTAGATAACTTATCCGTAAACGATAAAGGACATCTTACTTTCGCAGATATTGATGCAGTAAGTCTTGCAGAGAAGTACGGAACACCTCTTTATCTGATGGATGAAAACAAAATCAGAAGAAGATGCAGAGAATATATAGATGCCTTAAGTAAATATTTTAGAAAAGCAAACCCTTTATATGCAAGTAAAGCAGCATCGTTTAAACGCATATATGAGATTGTAAATGAAGAAAAAATGTCTGTTGATGTAGTTTCCGCAGGCGAGCTTTTTACCGCTCTTAAAGCAGGATTTCCAATGGAAAATGTGTATTTTCACGGGAATAATAAAACAATTGACGAAATAGAATTTGCTATTAAGAATAAAATAGGTTGTTTTATTGTTGATAATTCATATGAGCTACACAACATTGATGAAATAGCAAAGAAATATAATATAAAACAAAAAATTCTTTTAAGAATTACACCTGGAATTGACCCTCATACATATGAAGCAGTTGCAACAGGTAAGGTTGATTGTAAGTTTGGTTCTGCAATAGAAACAGGTCAGGCTCTTGAAATTGTAAAAGAAGCATTAAAATGCGAAAATGTAGTACTTCAGGGCTATCATTGTCATATAGGTTCAATGGTATTTGAACATAAACCTTTCAGTGATTCAGCAAAAGTGATGCTTAAATTCATATCTGATGTCGCAAGAGAAACAGACTATACTGCCAAAATCCTTAACTTAGGCGGTGGTTTTGGTGTGAGATATGTTGAATCAGACCCTGAGCTTGATATTGACGAATGTATAAAGAAGCTTGCAGAAGTAATTAAAACGGAATGTGAAAATTTAGGTCTTGATGAACCTGAAATATTAATGGAACCGGGAAGAAGTATTGTAGGTGACTGCGGTATAACATTATATACTGTTGGCTCTGTTAAAGAAATAACAGGTTATAAGAAGTATGTTGCTATAGATGGGGGAATGTCTGATAACCCAAGATATGCTCTCTATGGCTCTGAATATACAGCAGTTGTAGCAAATAAAGCTGATTGTGAAAGAAACTATTTATGCACAATAGCAGGTAAATGCTGTGAAAGCGGAGATTTAATTCAGGAAAATACTAAAATACAGAAACCTGAATCGGGCGATTATCTTGCAATTCTTTCAACAGGTGCATATAATTATTCAATGGCTTCAAACTACAATAAAATTCCAAGACCGCCTATTGTTATGGTTAAGGACAATAAAGATTATATTGCTGTTAAAAGAGAAACTTTTGAAGATTTAATCAAAAATGAGTTGTAATCTTCGTACTTTAGTGATATAATATATAAAACGGAGGGATGAAAATGAGCAATTACTTACATAAGGACATTGAAACAATGCCTAGAGAAGAAATTGAAAAGCTTCAAAGTGAAAGACTTGTTAAACAAGTTAAAAGAATGTATGATAATGTTGAACTTTTCAGAAACAGAATGAATGAAGCAGGTCTTGCACCTGATGATGTTAAAGGAATTGAAGATTTACATAAACTTCCTTTTTCATACAAACAGGATTTGCGTGATTATTATCCATACGGATTATTTGCAGTACCAACCAAGGATATTGTAAGAGTGCACGCATCAAGTGGAACAACAGGTAAAAAAATTGTTGTAGGCTATACTGAAAACGATTTGACTATGTGGGGCGACTGTGTTGCAAGAATGATGACAGCTATCGGACTTGGAAAAGATGATTTTGTTCAGGTTTCATATGGCTATGGTTTATTTACAGGCGGTCTTGGTGCACACGCAGGTGCTGAGGCTATCGGTGCGACAGTTATACCAACATCAAGCGGAAATACTCAGATGCAGGTGCAGACGATGGTTGACTTTGGAAGTACTGCTCTTTGCTGTACACCATCTTATGCTATGTATCTTGGCGAATATATTGCTGAAACAGGTAATAAAGACAATATAAAACTTAAAGCTGGTATTTTCGGTGCTGAACCATGGACTGAAGATATGAGAGCAGCGATAGAAGAAAAACTTAACTGTAAAGCTTATGACATTTACGGTTTATCTGAAATTATGGGTCCGGGTGTTTCTTGTGAATGTGAATATCAGTGCGGTATGCATGTATGGGAAGACCATTTCATTCCTGAAATCATCGATCCTGACACAGGTGAAGTATTGCCGGCAGGTGAAAGCGGAGAACTTGTATTTACTACAATCACAAAAGAAGGTTTCCCGCTTATCAGATACAGAACAAAAGATATCTGTTCACTTAATTACGAAAAATGTAAGTGCGGCAGAACGCATGTTAGAATGAGAAAGCCTACCGGCAGAAGTGATGATATGCTTATTATCAGAGGTGTAAATGTATTCCCATCACAGATTGAAGAAGTTTTACTTAAGGTTGGCGAAGGAATTACTCCTAACTATCAGATTGTTGTTGACAGGGTTAACAACACAGATACTCTTGATGTTTATGTTGAGATGACAGAAGAATTATTCTCTGATGAAATCAAAGGTATTGAAAAGATAGAAAAGAAAATAACAGAAGAACTTCGTTCAATGCTTGGTATAGGTGCAAAAGTTCACCTTGTTAACCCTAAATCAATTGCACGAAGCGAAGGTAAGGCAAAAAGAGTTATAGATAACAGAAAGTTAAGTTAAGGAGGAGTTAATATGAAATTAAAACAGCTTTCAATTTTCCTTGAAAATAAGACAGGACGACTTGCTGCAGCTCTTGATTTGCTTGGAAAGAACAATATTAATCTTAGTGCATTTTCTTTGGCAGACACAACAGAGTTTGGTATTGCCAGAATGATTGTTAATGACGAAGAGAAGGCTAAAAAAGTTTTCAGTGATGCAGGTATTGTTGTTAAAGTGGTAGAAGTTTTCGCTGCTCATGTTGAAGATGAACCTGGTGCTCTTGTAGAACTCCTTAAAAAGCTTTCTGATGGCGGTGTTGCTGTAGAATATATGTATGCTTTTTATGGTAAAGGTTCAGATGAAGCTTTAATGGTATTTAAAGTTGATGATATTGCTAAAGCAGAAGAAATAGTAAAATAATAGTAAAAACCGATACAATTCGTATCGGTTTTTAAAATTTTCTGATAAGTCCAATAACTGTGCCGAGTATTGTAAGATGTTCAGGATATATTGGTTCGTATATTGGATTTTCAGGCAATAAGTATACTGAATTTTGTGTTTTAATCAATCGTTTAACCGTTGCAGAATCATCAATTAATGCTACAACTATTGCGTTGTTTTCTGCATCACTTTGTTTTTTTACTATAACAATATCACCACTGTTAATTCCGGCATTTATCATTGAGTCACCTGAAACATTAAGCATAAACAAGTCATCGCCTGAACCAAAATGAGATGGCAGAGGATAATATTCTTCTATACTTTCGTACGCAAATATTGGATTTCCTGCAGTTATTGTGCCTATTAAGGGTACAGAACTATAATTGATATCTTTAACAGGTTTTATAGTTCTTTGTTTATTTTTATCACTTTTAAGATAACCTTTTTCTCTTAAAAGTTTTAAATGCTGATATACAGTTGCAGGGGATTTTAATCCAGCTTCATTACAAATTTCACGAACTGTAGGAGAGTGACCGTTTTGTTCGATGTATTTAGTTATAATGTTAAGTATAATTTCCTGTTTCTTCGTCATCATAATTATCACCTGGTTACATTATATAATATAAATCGAAAATTTGCAAATAAAGTTGAAAACAAGCGTAAATTATGTTATAATACATAAAAAAAATTATAGGAGGCGACAAATATGTGTGATACATTTAAATTATGGGAAAACACTCCAGGTATGTGTGAAGAATTACCTGTTATTGAATATTATAAACCTGATGTATTAAAAAGCGATGCAGCTGTTATTATTTTCCCTGGTGGAGGGTATTCCCACAGAGCAAAGCACGAAGGTGAAGGATATGCAAAATTTTTAAATGAACACGGAATATCTGCTTTTGTTGTTCAATACAGAGTTTCTCCTCACAGATTTCCGCTTGAACTTTTAGATGCCAGAAGAAGCATCAGATATGTAAGATATTATGCTGATAAGTTTGGAATAGATAAAAATAAAGTGTGCGTTATGGGTTCTTCTGCAGGCGGTCACTTAGCTGCTTTTGTTTCTACATACACACAGCCTATAAATTTTGAAGATGTTGACGAGATTGATAAAGAGAATTTTATTCCTGATAAACAAATACTTTGTTATCCGGTAATTTTACTTGGAAACAAAAATATTGCTAATGTTCCGTCTGGAAAAAATCTTCTTGGAGAAAATTATCCTGATTTATGGGAAGAGTGTTCTCCTAATCTTATTGCAAATGAATTAACACCTGATGCATTCATTTGGCACACATTTGAAGATGGGGCGGTTAATGTAATTAACAGTCTTGAATATGCTAAAAAGCTCAGAGAACTTAATAAAAAGGCTGAAATACATATTTTCCCTGAGGGACCGCACGGTTTAGGACTTTCAACTCAAAACCCTGATTTAGATGAACGAGCAAATGTAACGAGAGCTCATATTTCTCAGTGGTCAGGTCTGTTGATCAACTGGTTTAAATATATTAATTATTTGAAATAGAGGTGTTTTATGTTAAAACCATCATTAATTGAACTTATACATAAGGGAACGCTTATTCAAAGATGGAATGACCATATCCGTCCTTTTACAGGTTTTACTGAAATTGATAAGCAGGCACATAAAATTTTCTACGCATATGTACTGGCTAAATCAAATGAGGATTGCGGTGGAGAGGTGGATATGTGTAAACTCATTGAAGGTCTTATTTTTGAGTATATACACAGAATTATTCTTACGGATATAAAACCACCTATATACCATAAACTCATTGCTGAAAAGGGAAATGAAATCAACAAATGGGTTATTGAGCAGACAATTGGTGAAATGCAGGATATTAACGAAGATTTTGCTCAGCGTATGGTTATGTACTTTTCTGATGATAATTACAGTAAACAGGAAAAAATAATTATCAAATTTGCTCATTATCTTGCAACAAGATGGGAATTTGATGTTATATATCCTTTTAATAAAACGATGTATAACATCGAAAATACAAAAACTGAGGTTGAAAATTCTCTTTCAAACTGTCCGTGGTTTCCAGGCAAGCAGGAGATATACCAGAACCCCAAAATTTTAAATTTTGTTAACCTTATTGGAAGACTGAGATTTCAGCAGAGATGGACTGCAACAGCGAGAATTCCACAAACATCAGTTATAGGTCACACTCTTGTGGTAGCTTTTCTTTCATATTTCTTTAGTGTAAGCAAAGGTTATAGCAAAAAAAGGTGCGAAAATAACTTTTTTGGCGGATTATTTCACGATTTACCTGAAGTTCTTACACGCGACATAATTTCTCCTGTTAAACGAGGAATTGAAGGTCTTGATGAGTTGATAAAGGGTATTGAAGTTTCACAGCTGGAGGAAATTGTTTATCCACTTATACCTGCTCACTGGAGTACAGATATTGACTATTATACTGATGATGAATTTGATTCTAAAATTAAAGTAGAAGATAAAATAATCAAAGTCACCACTGAAGAAATTACAAAAAAATATGATGAGGATAAATTCTGTCCTATTGATGGACAGATAATAAGAATTTGCGATCATATTTCTGCATATCTTGAAGCTTATCTTTCAGTAATGAATGGTGTTGAAGCTGATTCTCTTAAACATTCTATGCAAACACTTTATCAGATATATGAAAACAAAGTTCTTGACGGAATCGATTTCAGTAAGTACTTTGAATTCTTTTTTCCACACAGATAACAGGAGTTAAATATGAAAATTACAATTTTAGACAGAAACACAGTTACAATAGGAGATATTGATTTTTCACCGCTTGATAATCTTGGTGATGTTGTATACTATGATGCAGCAGAACATTCTGAAGTTGCAGAACTCATTGGAAATTCTGATGCTGTTATTTGCAACAAAGCAAAAATAACTGCTGATGTTATTGATAAATGTCCAAACCTAAAATATATCGGCTTATTTGCAACAGGGTATAATAATATTGACATAGAATATGCAGCAAAAAAAGGCATTGTTGTTTGTAATGCACCGGGGTATTCAAGAGATTCAGTAGTTCAGCATGTTTTCGCATTGTTATTTCAGATAGCAGGCAGTATTAACAGATATGACACTTTCGTAAAAGATGGAAACTGGACCTTAAGTCCGCTGTTTTCATGTTTTCCTTTTCCAATAATTGAACTTGCAGGCAAAACTATGGGTATTATTGGCTATGGTGATATTGGTAAGAAGGTTGCCACGGTTGCAAAGGCACTTGGTATGAATGTAGTAATATCAACCAGAAGAAAACCTGACTACTGCGAATTTGAAGTTTTATCAAAAGAAGAGCTGTTTGCTGTTGCTGATGTTATAAGTCTTAACTGCCCGCTTACTAAAGATACCGAAAAGATGATAAATAAACAAACATTATCTCTTATGAAGAAGAATGCAATTTTAATTAATACATCAAGAGGTGGTGTGATAGATGAAAACGCACTTTGTGAGGCATTAAACAATGAAACTATTTTTGCAGCAGGACTTGATGTTTTAACAGAAGAACCGATGAGTAAAGATTGTCCTTTAATAAATGCCAAAAATTGCATTATAACACCTCATACTGCATGGGCGTCAGCAGAGGCAAGGAAACGACTCGTTCTTCTTGTGGCTGAAAATCTTAATTCATTTATAAAAGGAAAAATAATAAATAAAGTAAATTAATCAGAGAAAGGATTATTAAAATGAGCGGTAAAATTAAAATGACAACTCCATTAGTTGAAATGGATGGAGACGAAATGACCAGAATTATATGGAGGATGATTAAGGATATAATATTAATTCCTCATATTGATTTAAAAACTGAATACTATGATTTAGGACTTGTCCACAGAAATGAAACTGATGATAAAGTTACATTTGAAAGTGCTGAGGCTACTAAAAAATATGGTGTTGCAGTAAAATGTGCTACAATCACACCAAATGCTGCAAGAATGCCTGAGTACAATCTTAAAGAAATGTGGAAATCACCAAATGGCACTATAAGGGCTATTCTTGATGGAACAGTTTTCAGAACACCTATTCTGGTGAAAGGTATTACTCCTTATATCCCTACATGGACAAAACCAATTACTATTGCCCGTCATGCTTATGGCGATGTATATAAAAATGTTGAGATGAAGGTGGAAAGAGGTTCTAAGGCTGAGCTTGTTTGTACTGACAAAAATGGTAATGTTTCAAAAGAATTAATATATGATTTTTCAGACTCAGACGGTATAATTCAGGGACTTCACAATAAAGAAACTTCAATTGCAAGTTTCGCAAGAGCATGTTTTAACTTTGCTATTGATACAAAACAGGATTTGTGGTTTGCAACCAAAGATACTATTTCTAAAAAGTATGACCATACTTTTAAAGATATATTTGCTGAAATCTTTGAAAATGAGTATAAAGCAAAGTTTGATGAACTTGGTATAGAATATTTCTATACTTTGATAGACGATGCTGTGGCGAGAGTTGTTCGTTCAAATGGCGGATATATCTGGGCTTGTAAAAATTATGATGGTGATGTTATGTCAGATATGGTAGCAACAGCTTACGGTTCACTTGCTATGATGACATCAGTTCTTGTTTCACCTGACGGTGTATATGAATATGAAGCTGCACATGGAACTGTTCAGAGACATTACTATAAGCACCTTAAAGGTGAAAAAACCTCAACCAACTCTGTTGCTACTCTTTTTGCATGGACAGGCGCTTTAAGAAAAAGGGGAGAGCTTGATAATCTTCCTGAGCTTATGAAGTTTGCTGATGATTTAGAAAAAGCAACCATTATGACAATAGAAAACGGTATTATGACAGGAGACCTTGCAGCACTTTCAACACTTGAAAACAAGCAGGTTGTTGATACTGAAACTTTCCTTGTTGAGGTTAATAATACTCTTGAAAGTATTATGTAATGAAAAAGCAGTAAGCATTTGCCGAGTGTCATAAAGAACACTCGGCATCGATATAAATACTTTCTCTTTAAGCTTACTGCTATTTAAAATGTTACATATGTTGTATTGTAGTAATCATATATTACCATACCTGGCTTTGCACCTGATGGTTTTTTAACATTCTTTACTTCTGTGAAATCAACAGGCGTTTTTGCACCTGATTTAGCTTTTGAATTTGCCGCTGCAAGCTTTGCAGCTTCAATTATTATTTTATCAGGTATTTCTTCATCTTGCTTTTTTACAATGATAACATGCGAACCGGGAATATTTTTTGTGTGAAGCCACATATCGTGGCTTCTTGCTATTTTTAGAGTAAGGTAATCATTTTGTCTGTTATTTTTACCAACATATACACGATATCCATCAATTTCAAATTCTTTTGGCTTGAAAGCTTCTGATTTTTGTTTCTTTTTCTTTTTGTTATCTGTGGCTGTTATATAGCCTTCTGTTGTAAATTCTTCTTTAATTTCAAGAATTTCCTGTATTGTTTCTGCTCTTGTTAACGCATCTGCAACAGATTCAAGATAGTTAAGTTCTTTTTCTGTAATTTTGATCTGTATTTCAGATTGGGCTTCTGTTGTTTTTGCTTTATTATATTTTTGAAAATACTTCTGTGCATTCTGTGATGGCGATAATTCAGGTGAAAGTTTAATAGTAATTTCAGGATAATTTTTATCAAAATAGTTTAATACTTTTACTTCCGAGACACCTTCTTTAATTTGATAAATATTTGCTGTTATAAGCTCGCCATATTGCTTGAAATTTTCTCTGTTTGCGGAATCTAGAAGCTGTTGCCTGAAAATTTTCAGTTTTTTATTACATCTGTCTATGTTGTTTGACAGAAGTTTTTCCAACTGATATGAAAAATTATTTAATTTCTGTTTGGTTGCTTTTTCAAAGTAATATTTCTCTATTGCTTCAGAAATTGTTTCAGTATATATAACATTGAGTTTTCCTTCATATTGCTTAATTTCTGTAGCTGAAAAATCTAGTGGTGAGGAGTCTGAATTGTATATTACGCAAGGTTTGAAATTGTTTTTTCTTATATCATCAAAAACTGATGTCAGAGCATTGTTATAATTTGTTTTTTCTGCAATGTAACAGATTTCCCGTGCTGTTATTTTACCAATTCCATATATTTTAGATAAAATGTCATTTTCAGGATTGTCTGGATTTATAGATATATGATTTAAATCGCTCTCCAAAGGATTAAGTTTGTCCTGCTTTTGAGGAAATGTGTATGTCAACATTGGAAGTATCTGTCTTACTGTGCTGGTCGAAATATCAATTCGCTTTATACTGTCTATTACTTTGTTTTCGCTGTCTATAAGTATAATGTTACTGTATTTTCCCATAAGCTCAATAATAAGCTTTTTAGTTGTCAGATCTGCAAGTTCATCATAACCCTGCAATTCAAAAATTATAATTCGTTCAAAATCGTACTGGGATACTGAAATAATTTTATATGATAAAAGATGTTTTCTCAATAGCATACAAAACATAGGTGCAACTTCCGGATTGTCAAATTTATTGTTTGTAAGATATATTCTTGGGAAATTTGGATTAGCACTTATGTGAAGCTTTGTATTTCCTTTTAATGTGCGAAGAGAAATGATGATTTCATCTTTTTGAGGTTGATGTATTTTATCAATTTTAGCATTTATTAATATTTCTTTTGCCTCGTTAACAAAACATTTAACTACAGATGCATCAAAAGCCATAATTTACTCCTTGAATTTTTTGTTTAGTATATCATTATCGTTAAATTTTGTAAAGTGAAAATATATATGAAAAAGATTAAAAATATATTGAAAAATTCTAAATTTGTGATATACTAATAGTATTGTTAATAGAGTGGGGAGATATTTTATGAAAAGCGATACAGTATTATGCAGATGCTTCGGTATAACATACGGAGAAATTGAAAAAGCTGTTAAAGACGGCGCGTCTACATATGATGAAGTCAGCGAAGCAACTCAGTGTGGTCAGGGCTGTGGCAGATGTGCTGCTGATATTGCCAAAATAGTAAAAGCTATACTCAAGGAGGCACAGTAATATGGAACAATGGAATGGGTTTGAAATTGACAAATTTTTATTTGAAGAACACAATGCAGTAGTTGTTAAACCTAATGTAAAGCCAAACGGCAGATGGTTATATAAAACAGAATATTTTGGTGCTTTTCCTGATTTTGAGATAGCTATGCTTAGTAAAGGTTATCATCTTTGTTATGTTGCCACAAAAACAAGATGGGCAACTGATGAAGATATTGAAATTATGTATTCGTTCACTAAATTCGTTTCAGAAAAATATAACCTTGCTGAAAAATGTATTCCTGTTGGTATGAGCTGCGGTGGTCTTAAGGCTACTAAATTTGCAGAGTATCATCCTGAAAAAATAGCTGTTATGTATATCGATGCTCCTGTTTTAAACATACTCAGTATGGCACTCGGTACTACAAACATAAACACATGGCAGGAACTGGTTAATGCATATGGCTTTTCTAAATCTACCGTACTTAATTTCAGAGAAAGCCCAATAGATAAAATGAATGTCTTGCTTGAAAATAATATTCCTGTTATTATGGTTTATGGTGACGCAGACGAAACAGTTTGCTATTCAGAAAACGGAAAAGTTCTTGAAGAATATTATTTAAAAAACAATGGTAATATTAAAGTTATTTCAAAATCTATGTGCAATCATCATCCGCATGGACTTGAAGATACAAGTATTATCGAAAAATTTATTGAAGACAATTATAAGGAGTAAGTTATGGAAATGAAAGATAAGGCTCTTGCTGAGCATTATAACTGGAAAGGGAAAATAGAGGTAAAGTCTAAGATTGCTGTTAAAGACAGTGAAGCTTTATCCCTTGCATATACACCCGGAGTTGCAAGTGCGTGTCTTGAAATTAAAGATGATATTGAAAAGTCATACCAGCTTACAAGAAGATGGAATCTTGTTGCTGTTGTAACAGATGGAACAGCGGTACTTGGTCTTGGTGACATTGGTCCTGAAGCAGGAATGCCTGTTATGGAAGGCAAATGCGTTCTTTTTAAAGAATTTGCTGATGTAGATGCTTTTCCTTTGTGCATAAAATCAAAAGATGTAGATGAGATTGTAAAAACTGTTTATAATATTTCTGGCAGTTTTGGCGGAATTAATCTTGAAGATATTGCCGCTCCAAAGTGCTTTGAAATTGAAAAAAGACTTAAAGAAATATGTGATATTCCTGTTTTCCACGATGACCAGCACGGAACTGCAATCGTTGTTGCTGCGGCACTCATAAATGGATTAAAGGTTGTTAATAAAGAGATTGATAAAGTTAAAGTTGTAATCAACGGTGCAGGCTCTGCAGGAATTGCCATAGGAAAACACCTTTTAAATCTTGGTGTTAAAAATCTTATAATGTGCGATAAATTTGGTATAATATGTGAAGGTATGGAAGGGCTTAATCCTGCACATGAAGAAATAAGCAAGATTACAAACAAAGACAAAAAATCAGGCTCTTTAATAGATGCAATAAGTGGTGCAGATGTGTTTATCGGCGTTTCAGCACCAAATATTGTTTCTGAAGAAATGATTAAGTCTATGAATAAAGATGCAATTGTTTTCCCAATGGCAAACCCTGTGCCTGAAATTATGCCTGATATTGCAATGAAAGCTGGTGCAAAAGTGGTAGGTACCGGCAGATCTGATTTTAATAATCAGATAAATAATGTTTTAGCTTTTCCAGGTATTTTCAGAGGTGCACTTGATGTAAGAGCAAGTGAAATAAATGAAGAAATGAAAGTTGCAGCATCTTTAGCTATTGCATCGCTTGTTTCAGATGAAGAGCTGAATGAAAATTATATTTTACCTAAAGCTTTTGATGAAAGAATAGGGAAGACTGTTGCAAATGCTGTAGCAGATGCAGCAATTAAAACAAATGTAGCAAGAATTAAATTAAACGGAGAGTGAGTTTTTTGAGTTACAAAGTTGGCTTTGATAATGAAAAATACATAAAAATGCAATCTGAGCATATTGCTGAAAGAATTAATTCTTTTGGTGATAAGCTTTATCTTGAACTTGGCGGGAAATTATTTGATGATTTTCATGCATCAAGAGTTTTACCAGGGTTTATGCCTGACAGTAAAATCAAAATGCTCACCAGTCTTAAAGACAAACTTGAAATTGTTATAGCAATAAGTGCTATTGATATCGTTAAAAACAAAATCAGAGGCGATTATAATATAACTTATGACCTTGACACATTAAGACTTATAGATGCATTCAGATCTATTGGTTTTCTTGTCGGAAGTGTTGTAATTACACAATATGGCGGTGAACCTGCAGTAAAGACCTTTAAAAACAGACTTGAAAAACTCGGTATAAATGTATATCTTCATTATCCGATTGAGGGTTACCCTGCTAACCTTGAGCTTATTGTAAGTGATGATGGATTTGGTAAAAACGATTATATAGAAACAACAAGGCCATTAGTTGTTGTTACTGCACCAGGTCCCGGAAGTGGTAAAATGGCAACTTGTCTGTCACAGCTTTATCACGAGCATAAACGAGGCATAAAAGCCGGCTATGCAAAATTTGAAACATTCCCCATATGGAATATCCCTCTCAAGCATCCTGTAAATCTTGCATATGAGGCCGCAACAGCTGATTTAAACGATCTTAATCTTATTGATCCGTTTCATTTGGAAGCGTATAATATTTCAGCAGTAAACTATAACAGAGATATTGAGGTTTTCCCTGTTCTTAATGCTATTTTTGAAAAAATTCTCGGTGAAAGCCCTTATAAATCGCCTACAGATATGGGTGTAAATATGGTTGGAAATTGCATATTTGATGATGACGCAGTGTGTGATGCTGCCAAAGATGAAATTATCAGAAGATATTATCAGACAATGTGCGACAATGTTAAAGGCACAGTTGAAAAGAGTGCAGTTTATAAAACTGAGCTTATTATGAAACAGGCAGGTATTTCAACACAGGACAGAAGGGTTGTTGAAAAAGCATTAGAAAGAGCGGAGCTTTCTGAAGGTCCTGCAGTAGCTATAGAGCTTACAAATGGTAAAATTGTAACAGGAAAAACATCTTCGCTTCTTGGTGCATCATCAGCTGCTTTGCTAAACGCTCTTAAATGTCTTGCAGATATTGATGACGATGTTAAGCTTATTGCACCTGAAATTATAGAACCTGTTCAGGATTTAAAGGTAAATCATCTTGGAAACAGAAACCCAAGACTTCATACTGATGAAACATTAACTGCATTATCAATATCAGCAACAATGGATGAAAATGCTAAAAAAGCATTGTCAAAAATTGACGATTTAAAATATTCACAGGTTCATTCTACTGTAATTTTGTCTGAAATTGACAGGCAGATTTTTAAAAAATTGCATATGGATTTGACTCAGGAACCTGTTTATCAGTCTAAAAAACTGTATCACAGATAACAAAGGAGAATGATATATTATGAAAAATTGGAAAATTGACACTAAATGCCTTCAGTCAGGTTATGCACCGGGAAATGGTGAACCAAGACAGATACCAATAATACAAAGTACAACATTTAAATATGCAACAAGTGAAGAAATGGGTAAACTATTTGACCTTGAAGCATCAGGATATTTCTATTCAAGACTTCAGAACCCAACAAATGATTATGTTGCAGCAAGAATATGCGAACTTGAAGGCGGTACTGCTGCAATGCTTACAGCTTCAGGTCAGGCTGCATCTTTCTACAGCATATTTAATATAGCAGAATGTGGCAGCCATATTGTATGTTCATCAAGTATTTATGGTGGTACATTTAATCTTTTCTCTGTTACAATGAAAAAAATGGGAATTGAATTCACTTTTGTTAATCCTGATTGCAGCGATGAAGAATTAAATGCTGCTTTCAAAGAAAATACTAAGGCTGTATTTGGTGAAACAATTGCAAACCCATCACTTGTTGTTCTTGATATTGAAAGATTTGCAAAAGCTGCTCATTCACATGGTGTACCACTTATTGTTGATAATACATTTGCGACACCTGTAAACTGCAGACCTTTTGAATTTGGTGCAGATATTGTTATTCATTCTACAACAAAATATATGGATGGTCACGCATCGGCAGTTGGTGGTTGCATTGTTGATTCAGGTAAATTTGACTGGACAAAATATCCTGAAAAATTCCCTGGTCTTTGCACACCTGACGAAAGTTATCACGGAATAACATATACAGAAAGATTCGGAATAGAGGGCGCATACATAACAAAGGCTACTACACAGCTTATGAGAGATTTAGGCTCAATTCAGTCACCATTCAGTGCTTATCTTTTAAATCTTGGACTTGAAAGCTTACCGCTTAGAATGAAAAAACACTGTGAAAATGCAGAAACTGTTGCAAAATATCTTGCAAATAATGATAAAATAGCTTGGGTAAATTATTGCTCACTTGAAGGCAACAAATATTATGAACTTGCTCAAAAATATCTTAAAAACGGTTCTTGTGGTGTAATCAGCTTCGGCATTAAAGGTGGCAGACAAGCAGCAGAAAAATTTATGAAAAATTTAAAACTTGCATCTATAGAAACTCATGTAGCAGATTCTAAAACATGCTGCCTGCATCCTGCAAGCACAACTCATCGTCAGTTAAGTGATGCAGAACTTGAAGCTTGTGGCGTATCTCCTGACCTTATTAGATTTTCTTGCGGCCTTGAAAATGCAGAAGATATTATTGCTGATATTGATCAGGCTTTAAACATATAACTTTGGAGGTAAATTAAATGCCTATAAAAATACCTAATACTTTGCCTGCTGTTCAAGTTCTTAACAACGAAAATATTTTTGTTATGACAGACACAAGGGCACAGTCTCAGGATATCAGACCCCTTAAAATTGTAGTTTTAAACTTAATGCCTCTTAAAATAGAGACAGAGACACAACTTGCAAGACTTTTGGGAAATACTCCGCTTCAGATTGAAATGGAGCTTATCAGAACCAAGACATATAAGTCTAAAAATGTTTCTCAGGAGCATCTTATAGCTTTTTATAAGACCTTTGATGAAATTAAGGATAAATATTTTGATGGTATGATTATAACAGGTGCACCTGTAGAAAATATGGAGTTTGAAGAAGTTGAATACTGGTCGGAATTATGCGAAATAATGGAATGGACAAAAAGCCATGTTCACAGTACTTTCCATATTTGCTGGGGTGCACAGGCTGGTCTTTACTATCATTTTGGTATTAAGAAACATCAGATGGAAAGAAAGCTTTCAGGTGTATTCCCACATATTGCCGACCATAAAACTTCGATACTTTTCAGAGGTTTTGACGATGTGTTTATGGTTCCGCATTCAAGACATACAACTGTTTTACGCGAAGATATAGAAAAAGAACCCAAGCTTAAAATTCTGTCTTCTTCAGAAGAAGCGGGAGTGTTTGCTGTTTCAACCAAAAACGGTCGACAGATATTCATTACAGGTCATGCTGAATACGATACTGATACTCTTAAAAACGAGTATCTGAGAGATTTGAAAGCAGGACTTGATAATGTTGATATGCCCAAAAATTATTTTCCTGATGACGATATTACAAAGCAACCGGTTTCTACATGGCGTTCACATGCACACCTTTTGTATTCAAACTGGTTAAACTATTTTGTATATCAGACAACACCATATAATGTTGAAGACATAAAGAAGGATTGAAAATGAAAAAAATAATCGATGCACATTGTCATATATATCCAGATAAAATAGCGCTTAAAGCATCAACTGCAACCGGAAGCTTCTATGATATCCCTTGTAAATGCGACGGAAAGGTAAGCACGATGCTTGAAGAAGGAGAGAAAGCAGGAGTTACGCATTATATAATTCAATCTGTTGCAACAACACCTGCTCAGGTTCCCAGTATTAATAAATTTATTGCAGATGAAGTTAATAAAGCTGACGGAATTATGACCGGACTCGGTACAATGCATCCAGATTGTGAAGATAAAGAAAAAGAAATAAAAAACATTATTTCTCTTGGTCTTAAAGGTGTAAAACTTCATCCCGATATCCAGGGCTTTAAGATTGATGATTACCGTATGCTTAAAATATATGAGCTGTGTGAAAAATACAACCTCGTTATACTAATGCACACAGGTGACATACGATATGACTATTCAAATTCAAACAGAATGTTGCCAATAATTGAGATATATAAAAATCTTAAAGTAATCGGAGCACACTTAGGCGGATGGTCAATATGGGAAGAAGCATCAGAAAAATTAGCACATCATGATAATTTTTTTGTTGATTGTTCTTCCTCTCTTTATGCGTTGACACCTGAAAAAGCATCTGAAATCATTAAAAAGTATGGTGCAGATAAGGTTTTGTTCGGTACAGATTACCCTATGTGGACACCGACAGAGGAGTTGGAACGATTTAATAAGCTTGACCTTACTGACATGGAAAGGGAACATATACTGCATATTAATGCAGAAAATTTATTTGATATTAAGGAGCCTTAAATGGCTCTTTTTTTATGGACTGGCAAAAATATACATTTTTTTCATATAAAGTTATGAGGTGTTTATTTTGTTTGAATTCATAAGTATTTTTACACAACAGATATTCTTTTTAATTTCGTACGTTTCCTCAGGGAATTCTTTTCCTAAACCATTAACAACCGAAGAAGAACTATATTATCTTAAAAAATGTAAAAATGGTGATATAGATGCAAGAAATATACTTGTAGAGAAGAATATGAGGTTGGTTGCTCACATAGCCAAAAAATATGGAACAAGTTCACTTGAGTATGAAGATATGCTTTCTATAGGTGCAATAGGTCTTATAAAAGCTATAAATACTTTTGATTTTGAAAAAGGAAACAAACTTGGCACATATGCTTCAAGATGCATCGACAACGAAATATTGATGGTAATAAGAAATATTAAAAAGTCTGCTAATGATGTTTCCCTTGATGAACCAATAGGAAAGGATAAAGAGGGGAATGAAATAACATTTATTGATATAATAACCTCCGATGATGAAGATGTAGTTGAAAATGTCACAAAAAAAGGTTATATTAAAAAATTATATGATATTATTGATGATGTATTAAGTGAGCGTGAAAAAATGATAATAGTATATCGATTTGGTTTATATGATACAGATACAATGACTCAGCAAGAGTTGGCTGATGAGCTCAATATATCAAGGTCATATATTTCCAGGATAGAAAAGAAGGCACTTAACAAATTAAGAAAAGCCCTTAAAATATCGTACCTATAACCCGATTTTCTGTGAAACGAACTTTTGGTTGAGATTTCGCAGAGAAATTGAATTGTATTGAGCTAATATGTCCATTTTTTATGTATAGTTTATGGTGTAGCAAAGTTCCGCATATTATAAACAATATTAGAGGTTTTATAAAATCTGCCAAAAGTTTTATAAAATCTCTTTTTGCTTTTATAAAGAGATGCAGAAGGTTTATAAAAACTGTGGAGAATGTTAATTTTACTTATAAAAGGCTTCTCCTTGAGGAGAGGCTCCGCCGTAGGCGGTGGTGAGGTGTAGCCGCTTGCGGCGTTTGTTTTTCCACCTCATCTGAGTTGCTACGCAACCCACCTTCCCCTCAAGGGGAAGGCTTTGGATAATCTACCTCAAAAGTGTCATTTATAAGTATCGGAAAAATACCGAAGATTTTTCAACCGCACTTCTTTTATGATTTTACCTCATAAAAAGTAAGTTTTTTAAAAATTAATAAGGCAAAAAGAAAAAGTGTTGGTTTTTTAAAAACACTTTTACAAATTAGTACAAAATTGTATATATTTATAAAAATCTATTGACAAGAACAAATTTGTGTGTTATACTCTGTTTAGAGGTGAAAACAATGGAAGTAAAAATTTCAATGGAAGAAAACCTGTACAAAAGCTTACAAATGGCATTACAAATCAACAATGAGACGCTTGAAAAAGTGGCTGATAGTATATTTAGAAACTACATATCAAAAACATTTTCAAAAGCCGCAACTGCTATTGAGTCTGGAAACACAAAAAGTCAGTTACAAAATGAAGACCCTAACTACGGGAAGGCAATTTATAGAATTCCTAAATGGGCAAAAAAGCATAGTCAAATCAATCATAAAATCATTCGGGCTTTTCTAAAACTTGCTCAAAATGGTGTAGTTGCATATGAAGATTTATTGAGAGAATGTACCAATCCCGATTCGGATGTTTTTGTACCAACATTTTCTTCAAATTTTGCACAAATGAAGTTTGACGGCGATAAATCTCACGGCAAGGTTTTTGTTGTTGATAATAGCAACATTGTAACTATATGGGAATATGTAGAAGATACTGTATTTAAGTATAAGGAGGATTTTTTGAGTATGAGACCGACAGATATTGGCTATATTAACCGAAACAACCAACAAAACATATCTAAAACAGATTGTGATGGAAACGACTACATGCAAAAATTATATATTATGCGTTGTATGGATTGTGGCGAAGAATATCCCTCTAACGGCAGCAATATTTATGAAAAAAAGTGCCCTAAATGTCAAGGTGGTGCTGATATGGATACGAATTAAAATGGTTGGTATAATTTGGATATTTATAGTTTACATTGCAGGCAAAATTCTTAAACTAATGTTTTATGGTGCTATAACGGCAATAACATTATATATTCTATACCATTTATATCACTTTTTGAAATGTAAATATGTTTTTTCTAATTTGGAAAAAGTTAAAAGAGTAGAGATATCTAAACCCATTCAGTTATATAAGGTTGTAAATGAAATGACTGGTTTTTCTATCGGCTACCATTATACAGAACATTATAAAACAAGAAAAATACCAGATTGTAAGCTTTATAAAATTAAAGTAATTTTCAAAAATGATAATACAATGAATATTCAATTCAAAGACAATTCGCAATTTTACACAGAAATGATAAAAGCTGAAGGATTGTACAATAATCTTCGGGGCTGAAATAGCCCCGATTTTTTGTGTTTACACTTTTGTTGTTTTAATTTTTCCTGCGAAATCTCAATGAAAAAATTATTCCATAGAAAATTAAGTTATAAGATATCGTAAAATGTATTGACTTAGAATTTCCATCGTGGTAAAATAATTAAAATTA
>CAZMRY010000003.1:0-41479 GCA_964568815.1 uncultured Eubacteriales bacterium
GCCCGTAAAAAGGTATCGGAACTGCTCGGTCATCATCGAGATGATGTTACGAGAATATATTTGGCAGGTGATGATACGGTATAACCTTCAATATTTTAATAATACGAATAAAATCTTGAAGAAATTGGTAAGATTAAATATGGAAGGAGAATACCGTATGAAAAAAAGTGATGAAAAATTGCTTTTGAAAAAGCAAACACTCAAGGCTTGGACCGGCATTCTGCTTGCAAAAGGAATGATAGACCTTGCCAAATACAATCGTATGATATCAAAAATTGATAAACTTACAGCTTAAACCGCCGCGAAAACAGCGGCATACATAAAAACGGACTCCTGGAAGTATTAGTTTTCAGGAGTCTTTTTGTGAAAGCTTGTGATATGTATTGACAAATTGTATTCGGTATGGTAACATTATATTATAATAACAACGAACGGGAGGTACTTATGGATATATATGCAGTTGCAAACCAAATGAAAATGGAAAGAAAAACAATATTTGACTTATCCTTAAGAGTTACTTTCTATGCTCGTGTTTCAACCACAAGGGAAGAACAGGAAAACTCTATTGAACATCAGGTAACATATTTTACCGAAATGATACAAAGCAATCCTAACTGGACTTTTGTTGATGGATATGTTGATAAAATCCGTGGTGAACATGCTGTAAACCGTGAAGAGTTTATGAGAATGATTGAAGACGGAAAATCCGGAGAGTTTGATTTGATACTCACAAAAGAGGTTTCAAGATTTGCAAGAAACACCATTGACAGTTTGACATACACAAGAGATTTACTTAGAAGCGGTGTCGGTGTTTTCTTTCAGAATGATAATATCTGTACCATTGATACAGATAGTGAGTTAAGACTCACCATTATGTCGAGTATAGCAGCGGATGAAGTGCGAAAACTCTCTGAGCGTGTTCGCTGGGGACATAAGCGTTCCATTGAACAAGGTGCAGTAATGGGAAACAGCAGAATTTTCGGTTACGATAAAAAAGACTGTAAGCTTGTTATAAATGAACCTGAAGCGGAAATGGTACGCCTTATATTTGAAACCTATGTAACGGGAAATTACAGTACAAGGAAAATTGAAGATATTATCTATAACAAAGGATATCGAGGAAGAAACGGCACTCGTATTCACCACAACACTATTTCGGGCATTATCCAGAATCCCAAGTATAAAGGTTATTATTGCGGTAACAAGGTTAAAATTGTTGATTACAGAACAAAAGAACAACGATTTTTGCCTGAAGAAGAGTGGATAATGTATAAGGACGAAACAGGCGAAATTGTACCTGCTATTGTTGATGAAGAATTATGGGATAAATGCAACGAAATTTTCAGGGAACGCAGTAAGGTTGTAAAGGACAGAGGACATTCCTTAAAAGACAAAAGTGTGTTCACGGGAAAAATTTGGTGTGCTTCTCACGAAAGACCTTATTGGCATACAAGCTACTCTAACAGCAAAGCTAAAGGCGTAAGTATATATCAATGGATATGTTCAGAGAAAAAGCGTTTCGGTGCAAAAAGCTGTGCATCCTTTGCTATTATGGAAAACGAGCTATATAAGATGCTTTCGGAGTATTTTAAGGATATAGCTGAAAATGTTGAAGAATATGTAAATGACTTTATCAGGATATATACTGAGTGCGATAAGGATACGACTCATCAAAAGCAGATTAATGATATAAAGGCAAGAATTGATAAAGAAAAATACAAAAGAGAAAAACTGCTTGACCTTTATGTTGATGGCTCAATAGAAAAAAAGGAGTTTGCGGAGAGAAACGACAGTATAAATGTTTTAATATCTCAGCTTGAAGAAAACTTGTTTGAATTGGAGAGCAAAGCTCAAGAGGATGTTGAATATTTGAATAATGTAAAAAAAATTCAAAGATACTTTGAAACGATGTACAGTCCAGATAAAACAATGGACAATACGGATGTTGATGAAATGACAAAGGCTATCATTGACAGAATTGATGTCATACCCATAAACGAAGATCAGATGCGACTTGAGGTAAAGCTCAAAATGGGCGGAAAAGGCGATATTACCTACATTCGCAGGGGTGAACGTTATGGTTGTCGTTCTGGAGTCATTAGCAAAAAGATGATCGAATCTTACGAAAAGTCAATGAAATAATTTTAAGATGTGCAGACTTGTGTTTGCACATCTTTTTCGTACATATAATATATTGGTGATAATATGCGGTTGTTTAATAACGAAAAGAAGGTAGTGGTATTGAACAAAAAAAAGATTGTTTTGATATTGGTATTTATTATTACTGTTGTTTTTTGTTTAATATTTCAAAATGCTATGGGAGTATACAGAGAAGAATTACGAGCAATGCTTAAAATAAAAAGCAATAATGCTTTTACAGAAGTTATCAATGATGCTGTACTTGAAGTAAATAATGAAAATAAGTTTAAATTTATTGATATTACATACAATGAGGGTAAAGTTGCCGCCCTTAATTATAACACGGCGGATATTAATACATTTAAAGCTAAGGTAATAAGCAATGCTTTAGAAAACATAAATAATAAAAAATGCAATTTCAGAATATACCTGTCAGATATCTTTAAAAATCCTTTTTTGCTTAATAAAGGAACGTCATTTAATGTTGAATGTTATCCTGTGGCAGGTATAAAAGCTGAGTGTTACAGTAAATTTGAGGATGCAGGGGTTAATCAGACAAAAAATTCAATATATTTTGAATTTACGACTGATATTTATACGGGAAGTGCGGTTTTCAATACTGTAAATAGCTTTAAATACACAGTGGCTGTTTGTGAAACAGTTATAGTTGGCGATGTGTCGGAAAGCTACACAAACGTATCTGAAGACAGCAATACAAAGGATACAGTTTTAAACTTGCAATAATATCACTTTTATGATAAAATGAACAAATAAGAAAAGGAAGGTAAATATATGAATTCAAAAGAAAGAATTGCCCAACTTGCAGAGCTATTAAATAAATATGCATATTTATACTATGTTGAAGATGTGTCCGAAATATCGGACTATGAATATGATATGCTTTATAGAGAGCTTGAAGTACTTGAAGAACAAAACCCTGAGTTTATTTTGCCTTATTCACCAACACAGAGGGTTGGAGATAAGCCCCTTTCAAAATTTGAGCCTGTGCATCATGATGTTCCCATGCAGAGCCTTAATGATGTTTTTTCAATTGAAGAATTAAAGGATTTTGATATAAAGGTTTCAAAAAGTCTTGAGGAAGAATACGCATATTCTGTTGAATATAAAATTGATGGTCTTTCTGTTTCTCTTGAATATGAAAAGGGTCTTTTTGTGAGAGGTTCAACACGAGGAAACGGCATAGATGGCGAAGATATAACTCAAAACCTTAGGACTATAAGGTCAATTCCTATGAAACTCAATAAGCCTGTAACTATCGAGGTAAGAGGCGAAGTTTTTATGCCGAGAAAATCTTTTGAAAAGCTCAATGAAGAAAGAGAATTATATGACCAGCCTTTGTTTGCAAACCCAAGAAATGCAGCTGCAGGCTCATTAAGGCAGCTTGACAGTAAAGTTACAGAGCAGAGAAACCTTGATATTTTTATATTTAATATTCAAAAATATGAGGAATTTGACTGTGACTCTCATTTTGAGGGGCTTCAGTATCTTAAAACACTCGGCTTTAAAATAAATACAGAAAATGTTCTTGCAAAAAGCTTTGAAGAGGTAGTAAGCACCATTGAAAAGTTTGGTAATGACAGAAATGACCTTGCCTATGACATAGACGGTGTCGTGATAAAGGTTGACAGTATCAGACAAAGAGATTTGCTTGGAACAACAGTTAAAGCACCAAGATGGGCGGCAGCATATAAATTTCCTCCCGAACAAAAGGAAACTGTACTTGAGGATATTGAACTTCAGGTTGGAAGAACCGGGGTAATAACGCCAAATGCGGTTTTAAAGCCTGTATTTGTTTCGGGCAGTCTTATTTCAAGAGCAACTCTTCACAATATTGATTTCATCAGAGAAAAAGACATCAGAATAAGCGATACGGTTATTGTTCAGAAGGCAGGAGAAATAATCCCGGAGGTAGTAAAGGTTATTGTTGAAAAAAGAAAACCTGATGCAAAAGAATTTGTAATGCCAAAAAGTTGTCCTGTTTGCGGTGCAGAGGTTGTAAGAGAATACGGTGAAGCAGCTCACAGATGCACAAATATTGAATGTCCTGCTCAGCTTGAAAGAAATATTATTCATTTTGCATCAAAAGAGGCTATGGATATAGAGGGGCTTGGTCCTGCTGTTATAAGACAGTTTATAGAAGCAGGCTTTATAAAAACTGTTGCAGACTTTTATTCGCTTAAAGAAGAAGATATACTTTCTTTAGAAGGATTTAAAGAAAAATCAGCATCAAATATATTAAATGCAATTAATGTAAGCAAGGAAAAGAATTTGTCTTCACTCTTGTTTGGTCTTGGTATCAGACATATAGGAAATAAAGCGGCAAAGCTTATAGCTAAAAAATATAAAAATATGGACAATATTATTCTTGCAACAAAAGAAGACCTTTGCCGGATTGCCGACATAGGCGAAATAATGGCAGACAGTCTGGTTGATTTTTTCAAAAAAGAAGGAAATATAGCAGAAATAGAAAAGTTAAAGCTTGCAGGCGTAAATATGGAGGAAACAACAGAGGAAGGGGCAACTGAAATTCTTGCAGGTAAGACCTTTGTGGTAACAGGTACAATGGAAACAATGTCAAGAGATGAAATAAAGAATTTCATCGAAAAAAATGGAGGTAAGGTTACATCTTCAGTTTCAAAGAAAACTGACTTTGTTGTTGCGGGAGACAGCCCCGGAAGTAAGCTTGACAAGGCTAATGCTCTTGGTGTTACAGTAATTGATGAAAATGAGCTTATTAATATGCTAAAGTAGTTGAAAATTAAATTAAATTGTGATATAATCTATTATCAGGATTGTATGACTAATACCAAAGAAAAGGAGAAATATTATGTCAGAAGAAAAAAGAAAGGCACTGGAGAATGCCTTAAAGCAGATAGAAAAAGAATTCGGAAAAGGAGCGGTTATGAAGCTTGGTGAGAATTCAAGACTTCATGTTGATGTACTTCCTTCAGGAATTTTGAGTCTTGACGTTGCTATGGGTGTAGGCGGTTATCCAAAGGGAAGAATTATTGAAATATACGGACCTGAATCATCAGGTAAAACAACAGTATCTCTTTATGCTATTGCATCAGCTCAGAAAGCAGGGGGCGAAGTTGCATTTATTGATGCAGAACACGCTCTTGACCCTGTGTATGCAAAGGCTCTTGGCGTAGATATTGATAATCTTCTGGTATCTCAGCCTGATACAGGTGAACAGGCACTTGAAATTACAGAATCTCTTGTAAGAAGCGGTGCGGTTGATGTTATCGTTGTAGACTCAGTTGCAGCACTTGTTCCAAAGGCTGAAATCGAAGGTCTTATGGGTGACTCACATGTTGGTCTTCACGCAAGACTTATGTCTCAGGCTTTAAGAAAGCTTGCAGGTATTATAAACAGAACAAATACAATTGTTATCTTTATAAATCAGCTCAGAGAAAAGGTTGGCGTTATGTATGGCAACCCTGAGGTTACAACAGGCGGCAGAGCGCTTAAGTTCTACTCATCTGTAAGAATTGAAGTAAGAAAGGCTGATACACTTAAAAACGGCAGTGAAATTATCGGCTCAAGAACAAAGGTTAAGGTTGTTAAGAATAAGGTAGCTCCGCCGTTCAAAGAAGCATTCTTTGATATTATGTTCGGCACAGGTGTTTCAAGAGAAGGCATTGTTATCGACTATGGTGTTGAATATGGCATTGTAGCAAAAGCAGGAGCATGGTTCTCATATGGAGAGTTAAGACTTGGTCAGGGAAGAGATGCTTCAAAACAGTTCTTGGCTGAAAACCCTGAAATCTGCAAAGAGATTGAAGATAAGGTTATGGCTAAAATCAAAAGCTCTGCATCTGAGCCTGTAGCACAGACTGTATCTGAAGATGAGTAAAGTAACAGATATACAACTTCAGAAAAATAATCCTGGAAGATATTCAGTTTTCCTTGACGGAGAATTTTCTTTTGGTATATCCGATATAGATTTGTATAATCTCGGCATTAAAATCGGTCTTGAGATAGACGATGAATTTATGAAAGTTATCGAAGAAACAGTTGATTTCAAAAAGTGCCTTGATTATGCAACAAATCTCGTTTCCAAAAAAATGTATTCTAAAAAAGAGCTTACAGGAAAGCTCATTTTAAAGGGTTATACAGACTCTGCAATTAAAAGCTCTATGGATATTATGGAAGAATATGGATATATTAATGACGATGTATATGCAAAAACATACTGCGAATTCAAAGGCAGAAAAGACGGTGTTAAAAAAATCCGTTATGAGCTTACTTTAAAAGGAATACGCAAAGATATTATTGAAAAGTATGTTGCAGAAATTGAAAATGAAGATGTACTTTTAAAATTACTGGAAAATAAATTAAAGGGCAACCTTGATGAAAGAAAAGCAATTGATAAAGCTATAAGATATGGTCTTTCAAAAGGTTTTGAATACGATAAAATCAAGGGTTGCCTTATTAAGCTTGGCAAGGATGTGTAGACAGATTTGGAAAATGTTTGTTTAATATCTCTTGGTTGTGCAAAAAACCTTACTGATTCAGAAGTTATGCTTCATAAGTTGAAGGAAGCAGGATATAACATCACAACCAGAGAAGACAATGCAGAAATAATAATAGTAAATACCTGTTGCTTTATAGACAGTGCAAAGCAGGAATCAATAGATATGATTTTGGATGTTGCTGATTATAAAAAAGTAGCAAAGCTGAAAACTCTTATTGTTGCAGGTTGTATGGGTGAAAGGTTTAAAGAAGAAGTTCTTAAGGAATTACCTGAGGTTGACGGTGTATGCGGTACAGGTGATTTTGAAGATATAGTTTCTGTAATAGAGAAAACTAAAGAAAAAAGAGGAATGTATTTAAAAGGATGTTTGAATGCTCCTCTTGAAACCAAGGACAGAATTCTTGCAACTCCTGATTATACTGCATATCTTAAAATTGCTGAAGGCTGTGACAATCATTGTACATACTGTGTTATTCCGTCTATAAGAGGTAAATACAGAAGCAGAAGCAAGGAAAGTATAATCAGCGAAGCAAAGCTGCTTGCAGAAAAAGGCGTTAAAGAACTTATAATCATTGCACAGGATACATCCTGCTATGGTAAAGACCTTTACGGTAAATCTGCTTTAGATGAACTGCTTAAGGACCTTGCTGAAATTGATGGTATAAAGTGGATAAGACTTCATTATCTATACCCTGAAGAAATTACAGACGAGCTTATAGAAACAATTAAGTCAACAGATAAAATATTAAACTACTTTGATATACCTCTTCAGCATATTTCAGACAGTGTGCTTAAGAGAATGGGAAGAAAAACATCAAAAGAAAATATAACATGTCTTATTGATAAAATCAGAAAAGAAATACCAGATGCTGTTATAAGAACATCTTTAATTGTGGGTTTCCCAGGTGAAACAGAAGATGATTATGCTCAGCTTGTTGATTTTATTAAAGAATATAAAATTGAAAGAACAGGAGTTTTCCCGTTTAGTTGTGAAGAAGGAACACCTGCTGCAAAGCTTGACAATCAGCTTGAAGAAGATGTTAAACTTAAAAGACAGGAGCATCTTACTGATATACTCTATGAAATTTCCGATGAAATCTGCGAAGAAAAAGACGGAAATGTTTATGAGTGTTTAGTTGAAGGGTTTGACAGAAGTATTAAGATGTATTACGGAAGAACATATATGGACTCAATAGATGTTGACCCTAAAATCTTTATTAATGCACCTAAAGATACTTTGAAGCCCGGCGATTTTGTCAATGTTTTAGTTGATAATTATATAGACGGAAATCTAATGGGAAATATTGTGGAGGAATAATATGACAATATCTAATAAACTTACAATAATAAGAATTATTTTAGTACCTGTTCTTGTGGTACTTATGCTTTTAGATTTTAAATACGCTGATATATATTCTGCAATTGTTTTTTTAGTTGCATCATTTACAGACTTTCTTGACGGATACCTTGCAAGAAAAAGAAATGAAGTAACAAACTTTGGTAAATTTGCAGACCCTATTGCAGATAAAGTTCTTGTAATAAGTGCTTATCTTTGTCTTGTTGAAGCACAGATTATCCCTTCATGGGCTGTGATTATCGTGCTTGCAAGAGAATTTATAGTTTCTGCATTAAGAATGTCTGCGGCATCGCAAAACTGCGTTATTGCAGCAGATAAATTCGGTAAATTAAAGACAGTTGTTCAAATGATTTCAACAACAATGCTGATATTGGGCGCACATACATTTATGCTTGAAACAGGGGCATTGGCAGTACTTTCTCTTGTTTTATTCTATATAAGTGTTGCTCTTGCTGCTTTCTCAGGTATCAGCTATGTTGTAAAATATAAAAATTTATTAAAAGATTAAGGAGATAATTATGTTTGAAAAAATCAGAGATGTACTTTCAGAAAAAACAGGTATTGATAAGGAAAAAATCACAATGGATTCTTCTATTGTGGGGGATCTTAATATTGACTCAATCGGTATGATTGACCTTATTATGGAGCTTGAAGACGAATACGGAATTGAGTTTGATGAGGACGAAGCTGATAACATCAAAACTATTGCAGATGTTATTGACTACATAAACAAAAATATCTGAAGAAATGAGTATGTCTGTAAAGGCATGCTCAATTCCTGTTTTTAGAGAGGTGTAAGTCTGAATAAAATTACACATCTTGCACTGTTTTTCTCTTTTGTGTACACAGAGTACACGACAGTCGTAAAACAGCACAATCTGAGCAATTTTATTTCAGACTTAACTTACGAAAGGAATTGATTTTATGATTGTGAAGGATAAAGCAATAAAAACGGCTGAAAATGCAATCGGCTATACATTTAAAAATAAAGAACTTCTTGAGGTTGCACTTACTCACAGCTCTTTTGTAAATGAAGGTGGAGGTGAATTTTCCAACGAGCGAATGGAATTCTTGGGAGATGCTATTTTAGATGCGATTGTATCTGATGATATTTATCATATGTATCCTGAAAAAGACGAAGGATATATG
The DNA here is from genome assembly GCA_964568815.1 of uncultured Eubacteriales bacterium. Taxonomy (GTDB): domain Bacteria; phylum Bacillota; class Clostridia; order RGIG6154; family RGIG6154; genus RGIG8700. Next base: position 9,144 of record CAZMRY010000003.1, read on the forward strand.
TCTAAATTAAGAGCATCAATTGTAAGCGAACAACCTCTCTATAAGCTTTCAAAAAAGCATAACCTTGATAAGTTTATGCTTATGGGAAACGGAGAAATATCAGAGCACGGTATGGACAAGCCGTCTATTTTATCGGACTGTTTTGAAGCGGTTGTTGCAGCTATTTATCTTGATGGCGGATTTGAACAGGCAAGAAAATGGGTTAATTCCATAATCACTAAGGATGTTTACACAGATGACCATATTAAGGCCTGTGACTATAAGTCTAAGCTTTATGAAAAAACCGTCAAGGATGATAAAGAGATTTCTTTTAAAGTCCTGAATGAAAGCGGACCTGTGCACGACCGCATTTTTGAAGTTGGAGTTTTTATTAACGGAAAACTTGCAGGTAAAGGCAAGGGTACAACGAAAAAGAGTGCCGAACAAGAGGCGTCAAAAAAATGTTTAGAAAACTATGAGGTGTAAGGGTGTTTTTAAAATATCTTGAAATTCAGGGATTTAAGTCTTTTCCTGATAAAGTGAGAATTGAATTCAATAAGGGAATAACAGGTATTGTTGGTCCTAATGGTAGCGGTAAGAGTAATATTTCTGACGCTATCAGATGGGTTATGGGTGAGCAAAGCATTAAAAGCTTAAGAGGCGGAAAAATGGAAGATGTTATTTTTGGTGGCACACAGGAAAGAGACCCTGTTGGCTTTGCTGAAGTATCCATTTGTTTCGACAACAGCGAAAAGCTTTTTAATGTGGAATACAATGAGGTTGTTGTGACAAGAAGATTTTTCAGGTCAGGGGAGGGTGAATATTACATAAACAAAACCTCCTGCCGTCTTAAGGATATTCACGAACTCTTTATGGATACAGGTATGGGCAGAGACGGATACTCTGTTATAGGACAGGGTAAAATTGATGAGCTTATAACATCAAAGCCTGAAGACCGCAGAGTTATTTTTGAAGAAGCTTCAGGAATTTCAAAATACAGATACAGAAAACACGAGTCTGAAAAGAAAATTGAACAGACTCAGGAAAACCTTACACGACTTTTAGATATAATTTCTGAGCTTGAGGTTCGTCTTGAACCTTTAAGAAAAGAAAGTGAAAAAGCCAAAGAGTACCTTAAGCTTAAAGAAGACTTGAAGGGAAATGAAATTAATTTATCCGTAAATCTTATGGATAAAATTAAGGTAAACCTTCAGAAAATGAAGGAAAATGTTGAAAATATAAATAAAGAAATTCAAGCAACTCACGAAAAAATCGCTGAAATTGACGCAAAAACTGAAAAAACAAGAAATGAAAACAAGCAAAAAGAGCTTCAGCAGGAAAAACTAAACGAAACCCTTTATGCTGTTAAAAACGAAATTTCTTCTTTTGAAAATGATATTAATGTATTGCTCAACAGCCTTGAGTACAATACTGACAATGTGCAGAGAATTAACAAAGAAATAGAAGAACTCAATGTAAAAATCGAAGAAAGCAGTAAAGAAGCAGAAACAATCGAAAAAAACAAATCAGAAGTTGTTGAGTCCATAGAAATGCTTAACAGTAAGCTTAATGAATTAAATGAAGCATTTTCAAAAGCTGACAAAGATGTTGAAGACACTAACTCGGAAATTGACGAATGCAACAATAAAATACTTGAATATTACAGAATTCTTGCAGAAAAGAATGCTGAACTTGCTGCTGCAAAGAAAGAAGTTGAAACTTTAAAAGTCAGACAGGTAACTGTTGAAGAAGATATTGAAATATCCAAAGAAGATATTGAAAGTGTTGAGAAAAAGAAAAAACAGTTAGTTGAAGAAATAGCTGAACAAAAAGAAAAGACAGATAAAGTAAAAAAAGAATTTGCTGAAAAAGACAGCGTTCGTAAAGAAACAGAAGAGAAAAAGAAAGAACTTTCAGAAAAAATATCAGAACTTTCAAATAAACTTTCATCAAGTATTGACAGAAAGAAAATGCTTGATGAAATGGAAAAGGACATGGAGGGCTATAACTACAGCGTTAAATCTGTTATTAATGCAGGCTTGCCTGGTGTAAAAATATACGGTGTTGTTGCAAAGGTAATTGAACTTGATAATAAATATGCAACTGCAATAGATGCTGTACTTGGAAATGTTCTTCAGAATATTATCACGGAAACTGAAAGTGATGCTAAAACTGCTATTGAATATCTTAAAAAGATAAAAGGCGGAAGAGCAACATTTTTACCTATATCTGAAGTAAAGGGCAGACTCCTTGATGAAAAAGAATTCAAAGGGGAAGAAGGCTTTATTTCACTTGCATCTGCTGTTGTAAACTGTAAAGAAAAATTTCAGGGTGTTGTTAACGAAATACTGGGAAGAACGTTACTTTTTAATGATGTAGACAGTGCAATCAGATTTTCAAGAAAAGTTAAATATAAATACAAAATTGTTACATTAGACGGAACTGTTATAAATGCAGGCGGTGCCATTACAGGCGGTAATCTTGGTAAAGCAGGAAGCTTCCTTTCAAGAGCCGCACAGATTAAAGAGCTTGTGGCACTTATTGAAAAAACAGAAGAAGAGCTTATAGAAGCTAAAGATTTGTTTGAGCAGATTTCTGCAGAAAATGCACTTTTAAATGAAGAGTGCGACAAGCTTAGGCTTGCAGTTCAGCAAATGAATAACGAATTATTTAAAGCAGAATATAATCTTGAACATTATAACAATACAATTAATGGCTTTAAAGAAGAACTTAAAGAGCTTATTGATGAGAAGAATTCTATTGTTGAAACAATTAAGAATAAAGAGAATTTAGAAAAAGAAGCCACTGTAATGCAGGATAATATCAATAACGAAATTGAAAGTCTGCAGATAAGAATTAAGAAAATTCAGGATGAGAACAACATCAGTCTTTCAAAATCAAAAGAAATTAATACCGAAATTACAAAGCTTAAGGTAGACATTTCAGAGGTTGAAAGCGATAAATCACTTCTTGAACAAAAACTTGAATATATCTACGGAAATATTTCAAGATACAAAGAAGAATGTGAAACAAAAAGAAGTGAAGTAAGTACAAATTCGTTAAAAGATACAGACATAAATGACAAAATTTCAGCTATTAATGAAAACATAGAAGCTAAAAAGAAAGAAATTGTTAACCTTGAAGGCATGATTTCTGAAATAAGAATTGAAAGAGAAACAAACGAAAAATATCTTCTTGATTATGCGGCTGAAACAAAGGAATGTAATGAAAAGCTTGTACTTCTTGCACAGGAACAGACAAGAGTAGAGGAAAAGATAATCAGACAGGAAGCTGAGTTTGGTACAATCAACTCAAGACTCTGGGATGAATACGAGCTTACTTATGTAACTGCTCAGGAATACAGAAAAGATGTTGAAAACCTGAACGAACTGCAGAAATATGTTACATCTGTTAAAAATAAAATCAGAGCACTTGGAAATGTTAATGTTAACTCAATAGAAGAATATACTGAGGTTAATGAAAGATATGAATTTTTAACCAAACAGCGTGATGACCTTGAAAATGCAAAAAAATCTCTTAACAATATTATTAAAGAGATGGAAACACTGATGATTAAGCAGTTTACAGAACAGCTTGAAATCATAAATAAAACATTTACAAGAGTATTCAAGGAACTCTTTAACGGAGGTCACGCAGAACTTATTCTTGTTGATGAGGAAAATATCTTAACATCAGGTGTAGATATTATTGCACAGCCACCTGGTAAAAAACTTCAGAATATGACTTTATTCTCAGGTGGCGAAAAAGCAATTATTGCAATTGCACTTTTATTCTCGCTTTTAGAGGTAAGACCTTCACCGCTTTGCGTACTTGATGAAATAGAAGCGGCACTTGATGATGTAAATGTTTACAGATTTGCAAATTATCTCAGAAAGATAAGCGACAGATCACAGATTGCAATTATTACACACAGAAGAGGTACAATGGAAGAAGCAGATGTTCTTTATGGTGTAACTATGCCTGAAAAGGGTGTTTCAAAGCTTCTTAAACTTGATATTAATGACATTGAAGACAAAATTTTAAACAACTAAGAAAGGTAATCTAATGGGATTTTTTGAAAAACTTAAAAACGGACTTGCTAAAACTAAAACAGGCTTTACAGACGGAATAAATAATATCTTCGCAAATTTCAGAAAAGTTGATGAAGAGCTTTTTGAAGAACTTGAAGAAACATTAATTCTTTCGGATGTTGGATTTGATACAACTGAACTCATACTTCAGCAATTAAGAGAACAGGTGAAAAAAGAAAACATTGATGAAGTTGATGAAATTAAAAACCGACTTATTAACATAATTACTGAAATATTATCAAAAAATGACAGTAGTATAGATACAGATGGAAAAACTATGATAATAGTTGTAGGGGTTAATGGTGTAGGAAAAACAACAAGTATAGGCAAAATTGCCAATTACTATAAAGGTCAGGGCAAAAAAGTTATACTTGCAGCAGGGGACACTTTCAGGGCTGCGGCAGCTGATCAGCTAGAAATCTGGGCTGAGCGCGTTGAATGCGATATTATACGACATAATGAAGGTTCAGATCCGGGAGCTGTTGTGTTTGATGCAATTCATGCAGCCAAAAACAGAAATGCCGATATGATAATATGCGATACTGCAGGCAGACTTCATAATAAGGTTAACCTTATGAATGAGCTTTCAAAAATAATAAAGATTGCAGACAGAGAAATGCCTGAGGCAAAAAAAGAAATTCTCCTTGTTCTTGATGCAACAACAGGTCAGAATGCATTATCTCAGGCAAAGCTTTTTGGTGAATCAACAGGACTTACGGGACTTATTCTCACAAAACTTGACGGTACAGCCAAAGGCGGAGTTATAATTGGAATATCTAATGAACAGGAATTACCTGTTAAATTTGTAGGCGTAGGAGAACAGATTGATGACCTTCAGCCCTTTAACCCAAAAGAATTTGCAGATGCAATATTTAACTAATTGAGGTGAAAAAGTGGATAAATCGAAAAGTAAACTTAAAATTGTACTTATTTCAGTATTGTTTGTTTTGGCAGTAGTCTTTTCGCTATTAGTCAAATTTTATGGTGACTATATTGAAATTGCAGAAATAGGTAATCAGTTTTTAGATGTATATTTCAAAGAGCTTGTAACAGGTGCTGTTGTGTATCTTATAAGTGCTTTTGTTATGTTTCTTATAATTTATATACAGCTTGTTATTGCAAGAAAATGTCTTGGAAAATCAGGTGTAAAACAACCTGTACTGGAAAAAAACAGAATAGTTTTACCTATATGTATAGCAATTTCTCTTTTTGCAGCTTTATTCCTTAACAATGAACTTTCTTCTGATTTTTTGTTGTTTAGAAATGCACAAAGCTTTAATCTTAATGATCCTTTGTTTTATAAGGATGTAGGATTCTATGTGTTTACAAGACCCTTTATTCAGATGTGCTGTGAAAGTTTAACATATCTTTGGACAATAATGCTTATTCTTATTGTTATAACATATGCGGTATCCTACTTTAAATTTGACGAAAGAACACTTATTGACTTAGCGAAATGCAAGCCTATTGTTAATCATTTAGCTGTTAATGTTGTAATTTATATGCTTATTAAGGCAATTGAAGTTACTTTAAGTGCATATGATTTACTCTTTTCAGAATTTTCGGGTTATACAGGTGCAGGATTTGTAGATTCCATAATATGGATGAATTACTACAAAATAGCACCATTCCTTATTATGATAATTACAATTCTTGTAATTATATTTGTTAAGAAAAACAAAATTAAGCCTGCAATTATTGCTTTTGCATCATATTTCGTAATTTTTATGCTTACAACCGTTACTTCATTCGTAGTTGATGCTATCTATGTTGCTCCAAACGAAAGTAAAGTAGAGGAACAGTATATTAAAAATCATGTTGAATACACCAAAAAAGCATATAACATAGATGATGTTATTGAAACTGAATACAAAATAAACAACAGTTTCAAAACAGAAGATATTGCATCTTTTGCAACAACTATTGACAACATAAGAATAGTAGACATTGATGCAACTTTAACTGCAACTGACCAGATTCAGGGACTCAGAAGTTATTATGATTTTAAAGATCTTGATATAGCTGTGTATAATATCGACGGAAAAGACAGAGCTGTAATACTTGGTGTAAGAGAACTTGAAAAATCAAATATGGATGGAAAGTCATCATATATCAATGAAAAATTCAGATATACTCACGGTTTTGGTGCGGTTATGGCATCTATTAACTCGGTAACCTCACAGGGTGAGCCTGACTATATTATAAAAGACCTGACACAAACAGAGACAAAAGGTGTTCCTTATATTAAGCAACCTCGTGTTTATTTTGGTGAAACAGATAATGAAGCCGTTATTGTCAATTCAAAATTAAGAGAAATAGATTACTCTGAAGGTGATATTGATTTTGAGTTTGATTATGATGGTCAGGCTGGAGTTAAACTTAATTTTATAAACAAACTTGTGCTTGCTTTCAAAACTGCAGATATGAAACTTCTTGTTTCAAACCAGGTTACATCAAACAGCAGAATGTTAATCAACAGAAATATTTTAGAAAGAGTTAAAACGGTAGCACCGTTCCTTACTATAGACAACGACCCACATATAGTTATTACGAATGATGGTAAATTGGTGTGGGTAATTGATGCATATACGACAACAGATAAATACCCATATTCACAGCCATATGAAAATAGCTTTAACTATATAAGAAATTCTGTTAAAATTACGGTTGATGCCTATGACGGAACAACTAAATTTTACATCATAGACAATACAGATCCAATAGTTAATGTCTATAAAAATATTTATCCCTCTCTTTTTGAAAATGAACAACTGCCTGATGATATTTTTGAAAAAACAAAATACCCTGAAAATCTTTTTGTAATACAGTCTAAAATGTATCAGAGGTATCACACAAGCTCACCGGTGACATTCTATAATAAGAGCGATATGTATACCATTGCAAGCGAAAAATATAATAATGAAATCAAAGAAATGAAACCATATTATAACATTATGAAGCTTGAAGAGTTTAATCCTGATAAACCTGAAATGATATTTATGCTTCCATATACTCTCTACAGCAGAGAAAATATGGTTGCCTGGATAGCGGCAGGTAATTCAAAAGATAATTACGGAAAGCTTGTTTGTTATAAATATCCAAAAAATTATAACATCTACGGTCCTTTGCAGATTGAAAATATGATTGATAATGATTCTGAAATTTCAAAAGAGCTTACATTATGGAATTCAGGCGGAAGTACAGTTATAAGAGGTAACATTCTTGTTATCCCTGTTATGGGTAGTATTCTTTATATAGAACCTGTATATATTAATTCTGAAAATCAGGCATCAATTCCTGTTCTGAAAAGAATGATTGCAGTTTTTGGAGATAATATAGCAATGGAAGAAAATCTTCAGGGTGCACTCAAAAAAGTATTTGCAAAAGACCTTTCTTCAGTATATAAAGAGGTTGACGGAAATGTAGTTGAAAATGTAGAAAATGATTTAACTGATATTTCCAATGAAACCATTAATAAAATTACAGATGCATATATCAAAATTGAAGAGGCGGCAAAAGAAGGTGACTGGGAAGCATTTGGCATTGGAATGGAGGCTCTTAAAGATGCCGTAAATGAGCTAAGACCTGTTGTAGAGGTGCCGGAAGAACAGGAAAAAGAAATTTCTGAAGAAAAATAAAAAAACTATTGACAAAATACGATTTATAATATATAATCTGTAAAGCATTCGACTTTACAGTATGAAAAATATAGCAAATGGAGTATTGATTTATGAATCGAGAATTATATTTGTCAATTCTGTTTGATTATTATCATCCAATGCTTACTGAAAGACAGAGAGAAATTTTTGACTTGTATTACAATCAAAATCTTTCATTGGGTGAGATTGCCGAAGAATTGGAAATTTCACGACAGGGTGTTCGTGACAGTCTTATGAAATCTGAAAGGGCAATGAAAGAGCTTGAAGAAAATCTGCGTATTTCTGAAAAAAACAATGAGATTTCTGAAGTTCTTGAAGAACTTGCAAAAGATTTGTCATCTATACCTATGTCTATGATGCAAAAAAAGAGAATTCTTGAAAAATTAAATCGAATTAATGAGATAATATAGTTATAGTACAATATGAGGAGATATTAATGGCATTTGATAGCTTAAGCGAAAAACTTAATGATGTATTTAAAAAGCTTAAAAGCCGTGGCAAAGTATCTGAAGCAGATGTTAAGGATGCAATGCGAATGGTTAAGCTTGCTTTGCTTGAGGCAGATGTTAACTTTAAGGTTGTTAAAGACTTTATAAAAAAAGCCACAGAAAAAGCTATTGGCTCACAGGTACTCGAAAGCTTAACTCCCGGACAGCAGGTAATCAAAATTGTTAACGAAGAACTTGTTGCTCTTATGGGGGACAAAGAGTACAAACCTGTTATTGCTCCTAAAGCTCCTTCTGTTTATCTTATGATGGGCTTGCAGGGTGCAGGTAAGACTACAACCTGTGCAAAGGTTGCAAAATATTTTTCTAAACAGAATAAAAAATCCTTGCTTGTTGCTTGTGATGTATACCGTCCTGCGGCAATTAAACAGCTTCAGGTAGTAGGTGAGCAGGTTGGTGCTGAAGTATTTACACTTGACACTAAAAATCCTGTAGAGATTGCAAATAAGGCAATCGCATATGCTAAAGAAAAACTTTTTGATATAGTAATCATAGATACTGCAGGCCGACTTCATGTTGACGAAGGACTTATGGATGAGCTTCAAAGCATCAAAGAGGCTGTTAATCCAACAGAAAGCTACCTTGTTCTTGACTCTATGACAGGACAGGATGCAGTTAATGTTGCTCAGTCCTTTAATGAGCAAATTGGTATTGATGCATCTATTTTAACAAAGCTTGACGGTGATACCAGAGGCGGTGCGGCTCTTTCTATAAATGCAGTTGTTGGCAAGCCGATTGTTTTCTGCGGTATGGGTGAAAAGCTTGACGACTTGCAACTCTTTTACCCAGACAGAATGGCATCAAGAATTCTTGGAATGGGAGATGTTCTTACTCTTATTGACAAGGCTCAGGAAGCTTTTGATGAAAAGAAAGCTGCAGAACTCGAGCAGAAAATAAGACAGCAGACATTTGACCTTAACGATTTTCTTGAACAGTTCCAGCAAATGAAAAATATGGGACCATTGGATAAAGTTCTTGGAATGATGCCGGGAGTTAATGCCAAGGCGCTTAAAGATATTAATGTTGATGAAAAAAAGATTGCACAGACAGAAGCTATTATCAAGTCTATGACAATGAAAGAAAGACAAAAACCTGAAATCATCAACTACAGCAGAAGACAGCGTATTGCAAATGGCAGCGGTACAAGTCTTACTCAGGTAAATGCACTTTTAAAACAGTTTGAGCAAATGCAGAAAATGATGAAGCAGTTCTCAAACCCAAAGAAAATGAAAAAACTCAACAAGTTAAATTTTCCTTTTTAGGAATTTATAAATAATTAATTATATATTGGAGGAAGAAAAAATGGCAGTAAAAATCAGATTAAGAAGAATGGGTTCAAAGAAAGCTCCTTTCTACAGAGTAGTTGTAGCAGATTCAAGATACCCAAGAGATGGTAGATTTATCGAAGAAATCGGTACTTACAATCCTTTAACAGATCCAGCAGAAGTTAAAATCGATGCTGAAAAAGCTTCAAAATGGATTGCTAACGGTGCACAGCCAACTGATACAGTTAAAGCTATGCTCAAGAAAATCAACGTAATTAAATAATTCAGGAGAGAAAAATGCAGACATTACTTTTAGGAATAGCTAAACAGCTTGTTAATAATCCTGATGAAGTAAGAGTTGAAGTAGTTGAAAAAGATAATCTTACTGTGCTTCAGCTTTATGTAGCTAAGGATGATATTGGTAAAGTTATAGGCAAAAAAGGTAAAATTGCTCAGGCAATCAGAACTGTAATTAAAGCGGCATCTGTAAATTGCGACAAAAAAGTTGCAGTTGATATAATGTAATTATGGAAAAGATGCTTGCTGTTGGGAAGATTTGTAATATTCACGGTGTAAGAGGGAATGTAAAGCTTATACCGTGGACAGATTTTCCTGAGGTATTTGAAGAACTTGACTACATTATTGTAGAAAATATCAGATATGATATTAAAGAAGTAAAATACCAGAAATCTAACATAATTCTCAAGCTTGCAGGTGTTGATACTGTAGAAGATGCTGAAAAGCTCAGAGATTTAATAGCATATTGCAAAGAATCTCAATTAGAGGAATTACCTGAAAATACTTATTATATTGCTGATTTAATCGGTTGTGAAGTATTTGAAGATGATAATTTACTTGGCAAGGTTTCAGATGTGTTTTCTGCAGGCGGTGCGGATCTTTACGAGATAAAAGGAAAAGGTGTGCCAATATATTTACCTGCAATAAAAGAAAATGTATTGTCGGTTGACATTAAAAACAAAATAATTAAAGTAAAACTTCCGGAGGGATTGGTATGATGAAATTCGATATTCTTACTCTTTTCCCGGAAGTTTTTTCTAGTGTTTTAAATTCGAGTATACTTAAAAGAGGAGCAGAAAAGGGCCTGCTTAATTTTAATTACATAAATATAAGAGATTTCACTAATGATAAACATAAAAGGGTAGATGATTATCCATATGGCGGCGGTGCAGGTATGCTTATGCAGACTCAGCCCATATATGATGCCTATAAATATGTTCTTGATAATGTAAAAAAGCGTCCTAAAACAATATACCTTTCACCAAGGGGTAAGGTTTTTAATCAGGAGGTTGCAAAAGAACTTGCAAAAGAAGAACATATTGTATTAATATGCGGACATTATGAAGGAATAGACCAGAGGATAATAGATGAAATATGTGATTATGAACTATCTATAGGTGATTTTGTGTTGACAGGCGGAGAACTTGCGGCTATGGTAGTTTGTGACTGTGTTTCAAGGCTTGTTCCGGGAGTTCTGGCAGGAGAGGAATCCTATTCCTGCGAATCTCATTATGACGGAATGCTTGAATTCCCACAGTATACAAGGCCTCCTGTCTACCATAATGTTGAAGTTCCTGCGGTATTACTGTCAGGCAACGATAAGAAAATAGAAAAATGGCGAAACGACAGAGCTTACGAAATTACTGCGAAAGTTCGTCCCGATTTAATTAAAGAGAAAAAAGAAGTTGAAAATAGTATAATATCTGAGCTACCATTCGCATTGTACTATTTTGGAAATAACTCAAAGAATTTGTCAGCAATAATACTTCAGCTTGAAAAAAATCAGCTTGTTCCTGAAAAAATATATGAAACAAATGATAAATGCATTTACGAAAACGCAGTAGCTGTATATGACAATGCTGAATATATTGAGGTTAATGCAAATAATGCGTTGTGCGTAAAGCTGAATGACCTTACGGAATTTGAAAGTGTAGATTTTAACAATTTTAAATCTATGCTCGCTGTTGATATTAACAATATATCCACTACAATTACTAAATTTCTTGTAAATTCAGAAATTAATACGCTTGGATATTTGCCTGAAAGACTCGGAGAAAAGTTTAACATAAAGATTACAGGCAGACTTCCGATTGAATTATACGAAAATCATAAAAGTAAATTTGAAAATGTAGCATACAGTGATATATTTACAGTTGAATCTACTAAAGATGTGCCATATGGAGAGTATACTTTCGATGTTGTTGATGGTGTTTCTTTTGCTTTGTTAAAAATCAAATCTAAAAATGTTGGCGAAAAGACAGTAATATATGCTGAAAAACTTGAAGAATATATTAATAATAAAGTTGCAGACTGCAATAACATCAGAATTATTAAAGGTAATTTTGCCGACTTTACTAATTAAATTTTAAAGAAGATATTATTTTGCTTGAAATATCTTCTTTTTTTTGTTATAATATATTAGTTATATGAAAGAAGGTGATTGATGTGAACACAAAGTGGGTGGTGTCAGAAGTTCCTACAGTTGAAGAAGTAAATGCTATGGTTGAAGCTACCGGCGTCGGCAGACTTGTTGCTGCTATTCTTTGTGTACGCGGATTTTCACCTGATGATGCTGTTAACTTTATAAATAAAGATAAAAAATGTATTCATAATCCGTTTTTGTTAAAAGATATGGATAAAGCAGTAAACAGAATTCATGATGCTATAAATAATAAAGAGAAAATCACAGTTTACGGAGATTATGATGCAGATGGTGTTACTTCATCAACAATTATGGTTCTTTGCCTTAAAGAGCTTAACGCAGATGTGGATTATTATATTCCAGACAGAGAAACAGAAGGTTATGGAATATCTGAAACATCTATTGATATACTTGCTGAAAGAGGCACGAAACTGATTGTATCAGTTGACTGTGGTATTACTGCTGTAGATGAGTGTAATTATGCAAAAACTCTTGGAATAGATACTGTTATTACTGATCATCATGAATGCTCAGACATTCTTCCTGATGCAGTTGCAGTTGTTGACCCTAAAAGAGCTGACTGTGAATATCCGTTTAAGGCGTTGGCTGGGGTAGGCGTGGCACTTAAACTCTGTCAGGCACTTCTTAAAGATAAAATGAGCTGTTATGATGTACTTGTTAAGTATTCTGACTTTACAGCTATTGGCTCTATAGCAGATATTGTTCCGTTAATTGATGAAAACAGACTTATATGCGATGTTGGTCTTAAAAAGATTGCTTTGAATACAAATGTAGGAATTAAAGCACTCTTAGATGTTTCAGGAGTTGATTCTCAAACTGTAAACACAACAAAGATAGGCTTTGTGGTTGCACCAAGAATTAATGCGGCAGGCAGACTTGAAAGTGCACAAAGAGCAATAGATTTATTTCTTGCAGAAAATTACAAAGAGGCTTATGAGATTGCCCAGGATTTAAGTAACTATAATTCACAAAGACAGAATATTGAAATGGAAATTTTAAAAGAAGCAGAAAATATGTTTCTTCAAAAATATAAAGATGATAAAATCGTAGTGTTGTGCAATAAAGACTGGCATCACGGTGTTGTTGGTATAGTTTCTTCAAGACTTACAAAAAAATATATGAAGCCTTGCATTTTGCTTTCACAGTGTCCTGAAAGTAATTATAAAGGTTCAGGAAGAAGTATAGAAGGATTTTCACTTTATGATGCTCTTGATTATTGCAAGGATTTACTTGTGACATTCGGAGGTCATGAGCTTGCTGTCGGTCTTACAATAGACCTTAATAATGTTGATGCTTTCAGAGCAAAAATTAATGAATATGCAGATAAGTATCTCACAGAAGATTTGTGTGTGGCTACAATTAATGCAGATTGCGAATTAAGAGGAAGACATCTTAATCTCCAGTGTGCCGAAGAGCTTTCAATACTTCAGCCTTTTGGTACCGGTAATTTACAGCCACAATTTTACATTGAAAATATGACTGTGCAAAAAGCTTATTGCATAGGAAATGAAAAACAGCACTTGAAACTTACTCTTTGTAAGGATGGTGTTACAGTTGACGCAATTGCTTTTGGTTTTGGAAATAATAATAAAATCACATTTAATGATACTGTAAGTGTTATTTGTCAATTGGATATTAATGATTTCAGAAATGTAAGAAGTGTTCAGTTAAGAATATTGGATATTAAGTAGGAAATGTTATGGATCAAAAATGTTTTGAATTAATTGAATTAATAAAAAAATATAATCCTAATGCTGATTTTGATATGATAGAAAGGGCATATGAAATAGCAGACAAAGCCCATACAAATCAGGTCAGATTTTCAGGAGAACCATATATAACTCATCCTTATCAGGTTGCGGTTATTCTTGCTGAGCTTGAACAGGACGCACAGTCCATTGCAGCGGGACTTCTCCATGATGTAATTGAGGATACAGAAACAAGCCTTGATGAAATAAGAAAACAGTTTGGAGATGAAGTAGCCCTGCTTGTTGAAGGTGTAACAAAGCTTGAAAAAATCCCTTATACAAGCAAAGAACAGCAACAAATTGAAAACTTAAGAAAAATGTTTCTTGCTATGGCGAAAGACATCCGAGTTATAATAATTAAACTTGCAGACCGTCTTCACAATATGAGAACTCTAAAAAGTATGCGTGAAGACAAACAACTTGAAAAAGCAAAAGAAACACTTGATGTATACGCACCTCTTGCTCACAGACTTGGTATTTCTAAAATTAAGTGGGAGCTTGAAGATTTAGCATTAAGATATCTTGATTCAATCGCATACTATGAAATTGTTGAAAGCATTAAGCAGAAGAAAACAGAACGAGACGGTTACATTAATGATGTAATGGAAAACCTCAAGGAAAAAATAGGAGAGCTTGTACCTGATTTTCATATAGAGGGAAGGGCTAAGCATTTCTACAGTATTTTCAGAAAAATGTATGCACAAAACAAAAGCATTGATGAAATATATGACCTTTTTGCTGTAAGAGTAATTGTTAATACTATAACAGAATGTTATGCGGTTTTGGGTCTTGTACACGAAACATACAAGCCCATTCCGGGCAGATTTAAAGATTATATTGCAATGCCTAAACCAAATATGTATCAGTCATTGCATACAACGGTTATAGGCCCAAACGGTACTCCTTGTGAAATACAGATAAGAACATGGGATATGCATAAAACTGCGGAATATGGTATTGCTGCTCATTGGAAATATAAAGAGGGCTTAAAAGAAAACAAAGGCCAGCTTGACGAAAAACTTGAATGGGTAAGAAATATGCTTGATGTTCAGAAAGAACTTTCTGATTCAGAAGAGTTTATGAAAACCCTTAAAATTGACCTGTTTACAGACGAAATTTTCGTATTCACACCAAAAGGCGATGTTGTCAATCTTCCTATAGGTTCCTGTGCAATAGACCTTGCATATGCAATTCACAGCGAAGTCGGAAATAAGATGATTGGTGCGAAAATCAACGGTAAAATAGTTAATATTGACCAGGAACTTCAAACAGGTGATATTGTTCAGATATTAACTACACCAACATCAAAAGGTCCAAGCCTTGACTGGCTTAAAATTGTAAAAACATCTCAGGCAAGAAGTAAAATCAATCAGTGGCATAAAGCTCACAACAGGGAGCAACACATAGTAAAAGGTAAAGAACTTATCGATAAGGAAATCAGACGGGCAGATATTCCAAATATGAATGAATTCAAAGAAGAATTTACCCAGCTTGCTATGAAGAAGTTCAGTATAAGAACTCCCGAAGATATGTATGCTACTGTTGGATTTGAGGGTTCTACTTCAAATAAAATAATACTTAAGCTTAAGGATGAACTTAAAAAGCTTACTTCAAACGGGGAAGAAAAGAGTCTTCCAATAGAAACAAAAAAAAGAAAAACATCATCTGATAACGGTGTTGTTGTCAAGGGCATAGATAATTGTCTTGTAAGACTTTCAAAATGCTGTAATCCCGTTCCTGGCGATGACATAGTTGGCTATATAACAAGAGGCAGAGGAGTTTCTGTTCACAGAGCAGATTGCCTTAATGTTAAAAATGCAAATGATAATGAAAAATCAAGAATGATTGAGGTAGAGTGGGGAGTTACAGACAACAACACTTCATTCGTTGCAGATATTCAGGTTTCCGCATTTAACAGAGCAAATCTTGTTTACGAAATTGCTGCTGACCTTTCTAATATGAACATACCTATTGTTGGTATGAATGCAAGAGTTGTTAAAGATAATATGGCATCAATTGAAGTAGCTATTGAGGTCAAAAACGGACAACAGCTTAATATAATTACAAACAAGTTAAAAAATATCTCAGGTGTATACGAGGTAAAAAGATATAACAATTAATTGAAAGGGTGTTATTATGATTAAATTGGATTTTACCAAAGCTGACTGGAAAATCAGCACTGAAGAAATTGAAAACATCAAACCGGCAGTAAAGGCTGCACATGATACTCTTCATGGCAAAACAGGCGCGGGAAATGATTATCTTGGATGGATAGATTTACCGGTAGATTATGACAAAGAAGAATTTGCAAGAATAAAGAAGGCTGCTGAAAAAATTAAAAATAACAGTGAAATTCTTATAGTTATCGGAATTGGCGGTTCATACCTTGGTGCAAAAGCAGGACTTTCAATGCTTACACATACATTCTGTAATGACCTTGATGCAAAAGAAAGAAAAGCACCAAAAATTTATTTTGCAGGCAATTCCATCAGCTCAACATATCTTATGGATTTGGTTGAACTGGTCAAAGATAAAGATTTTTCAGTAAATGTAATTTCTAAATCGGGAACAACAACTGAACCTGCTATTGCTTTCAGAATTTTCAAAAATATTCTTGAAGAAAAGTATGGCTTAGATGGTGCAAAAGAAAGAATTTTTGCAACAACAGATAAAGCAAGAGGTGCACTTAAAAATCTTGCAGATGTTATGGGCTATGAAACATTTGTTATTCCTGATGATGTAGGCGGAAGATTTTCTGTTCTTACAGCAGTTGGTCTCCTCCCGCTTGCAGCAGCAGGAATTGATATTGATGCAATTATGGAAGGTGCTGCTAAAGCAAGAGAAGATTTTGCGGAATGTGACCTTGATAATAACCAGTGTTATCAGTATGCTGCAATCAGAAATATTCTTTACAGAAAAGGTTATACAAACGAAATACTTGTAAACTATGAACCTAAAATGCACTATTTCTCAGAATGGTGGAAACAGCTTTACGGCGAAAGTGAAGGTAAAGATAATAAAGGTATTTTACCTGTTGCTGTTGATTTCTCAACAGACCTCCACTCAATGGGTCAGTACATTCAGGAAGGCTTAAGAAATCTCTTTGAAACTGTTATAAATATAGAAAATCCAACAAAAGATTTTGCAATAGAGGCTGACAAAGATAATGTTGACGGTCTTAATTTCCTTGCCGGAAAAACAATGGATTTCGTTAATAAAAAAGCATTTGAAGGAACACTTCTGGCTCATACGGACGGTCAGGTTCCTAATCTTGTTATTTCAATTCCAAAAGCAGATGAATTTGAATTCGGTTACATGGTATACTTCTTTGAAAAAGCTTGCGGTATAAGCGGTTATATTCTTGGTGTTAACCCATTTAATCAGCCCGGTGTTGAGGAATATAAGAAGAATATGTTTGCTCTTCTTGGTAAACCGGGATATGAAGATATGAAAAAAGATTTAGAAAATAGATTAAAATAACAAAAAAGTACTTGAAAAAAAAGTAAATATATAGTATCATATAGTAAAGAAAGGGGCGTATGAAATATGATAAGCATTATTATGGGAAAAAAGGGCGCAGGTAAGACTAAGTATTTAGTTGACCATGTAAACACAGCTGTTAAAGATGAACAGGGAACATTGGTATTCATCGGTAAGGATAACAGATTGATGTATGACCTTAAATCAAGCGTTCGTTATATCATAACTGAAGAATTCAGTATTGATAATTATGATATGTTTTACGGTTTTATCAGCGGTATCATTGCTAATAACTTTGATACATCAAATATTTTTATTGACAGTATCTGGAAGATAGTTAAAGAAGGTGCAGATGAATTTGATAAGTTCATTGCTGCTATTGAAAAGCTCGAAAGCAAGTGGAACATTAACTTCACAATTGCAATCTCTGAGGAGAAAGAGCTTGCTCCTGAATATATTAAAAAGTATTTGGTTGAATTATAAAAACCAAGTTACCCCAGGCAATGTATGTTGTTTGGGGTAATTCTGTTATAAACTTGCGAAAGGAATTTTTACAAATGGATCAGAATTTACAAAAAAAGGTGTTGTTTGACAATGAATCAAGAGTAGCACCACTCGGAATTATTGCTCTTGACAGCGCTAAAGAACTTGGAGAAAAAATTGACAAATATCTTGTTCAGTGGGCAAAAGAAGGTGGCTATGAAGCAGATACGTTTTTAATTGAAGCTCAGTGTCCAAGATTTCAGTCCGGTGATGGTAAAGGTATAATTAAATCTACAGTAAGAGGCAAGGACTTATTTATCGTTGTGGATGTTTGCAACTATAGCTGTAAATATACAATGTTTGGTAAGGAAAACTCAATGTCTCCTGATGACCATTATCAGGACCTTAAGAGAATTATTCAGGCTGCCAGCGGTAAAGCACACAGAATAACTGTTATTATGCCATCACTTTATGGCGGCAGACAGCACAGAAGAAACTACAGAGAATCTCTTGACTGTGCAGTGGCTCTTCAGGAGCTTGAAAGCATGGGTGTTTCAAATATTATTACATTTGACGCTCACGACCCAAGAGTACATAATGCAATTCCGCTTATGGGCTTTGATAATGTTATGCCAACATATCAGGTACTTAAGGCTATGTTCAGATATGTTCCTGATTTCAGACCAATTAAAAATAAATTTATGATTATAAGCCCTGATGAAGGTGCTATTAACAGAAATATGTATTATGCATCTGTTCTTGGTGTAGACCTTGGTATGTTCTATAAGAGAAGAGATTATTCAAGAATTGTTAACGGCAGAAACCCAATCGTTGCTCATGAATATCTTGGAAACTCAGTGGAAGGTAAGGATGTATTTATTGCAGACGATATCATTTCATCCGGTGATTCTATGCTTGATATAGCATATGCTCTTAAAAACAGAAATGCAGGCAGAGTATTCTGCTATGCAACATATGGCTTATTTACAAACGGTCTTGCTATGTTTGATGAAGCATATGAAAAGGGAATGATTGACGGTGTATTTGGCACAAATCTTTCATACCTTACGCCTGAACTTAAAGAAAGAGAATGGTTCCATGTTGTTGATGTTTCAAAATATATTGCATATTTTATTGCATCAATTAACCATGATGTTTCTACAACAATGATAATTGATCCACATGAAAAAATAGAACAGCTTCTTAAAAAATATGAAGCTAACTTAAAATAAAGAAACAGTCAGAAAAAATGAGATAAAAACAGAATACAAGAGAAATAACCCTGTAAATGCAATATTTACAGGGTTGATTTATCTTTAAATTTGACTATAATTGACCTTGGAAGGTCAAAGAAAGTCAAAAAAGGAGATGGCTATGAAAATCAGCGATATAATTGAAGAAGTAATAAAAGAACTTATTGAAAAAGAAGAAGGGATTGCACAGTTTCAGAGAAACGAGCTGGCGAGCAGGCTTAATTGCGTACCGTCACAGATTAACTATGTTATAAATTCAAGATTTACCAATGAACACGGTTATATTGTTGAAAGCAGAAGAGGTGGTGGAGGCAGTATAACAATTAAACGAATAAAAATGGGAAAATCAGGATATTTTATGCATATAATAGCTTCTATAGGCTCAGGAATTTCTCAGGCTTCAGCTCTTACATTTATTCAGAACTTTCTTGATTACGGATATGTTGAAAATAATGAGGCACGACTTATGGCTGCAGCTTTGTCAGACAAGGTGCTTGGAAGAATACAACAACCGATGCAGGATGCTTTAAGAGCTGCATTATTTAAAAATATGATAATAAGTTTGTTAAGTTAGGAGGAAAATTATGATTTGTCAGATTTGTGGAAAAAATACAGCAAATGTTCATCTGAAGAGTATAGTTAACGGTAGAATAAAAGAACTGTATATTTGCAGTGAATGTGCTGCAAATCCTGAAAAGATGAACAGGAATATAAACAATAACTATGTTAATGCGGGAGGAGATACAATGAGATTTTTTGAAAGTAAATTTAACGATAGTGCAGAATCCATTGTAAGAATGTCTGCTTCAATAGCTTCACAATTTGGTCACGATTATGTTGGTACAGAGCATCTTCTTTACGCCATAATGGTTAACGATAAGCTTTCTGCTACCGAAGTGTTAAAAGAAAATGCCATTGAAGTAACAAAAGTTTATGATAAAATTGACGAGATTTTAGGTATTGATGACATTGGATGCAATGTAATAGGTTATACTCCAAGATTTAAAAGAATAATTGAAATTAGTTTTATGGAAGCAAAAAGATGTGGTAAAAATTATATTTCACCTGAACATATTATTATGGCAATATTAAGAGATGGTGAATCCACAGCATTCAGAATTATCAATGAACTCGGTGGAGAGCCACAGAAAATTTATGATGAAATTCTTAAAAAGCTTGGTTTTGATGTTGTAAATGAAGAAATAAATAAAGAAAAAACAAATAAGAAGACAACGGGCAAGAAAGGTGATAGCAAAACCCCTGTCCTGGATGAGTTTGGCAGAGACCTTACAGTTTTAGCAGGAGAAGGAAAATTTGACCCTGTAATAGGCAGAGAAAAGGAAATAGAAAGAGTAATTCAGATTTTATCAAGAAGAACAAAAAACAATCCTTGTCTTATAGGTGAACCAGGTGTTGGTAAAACTGCAATAGCTGAAGGTCTTGCACAGAAAATCTATGATGGTAATGTGCCTGAAATTCTTAAGAATAAAAGAGTTGTATCTCTTGATTTATCTTCTATGGTAGCAGGTGCGAAATACAGAGGTGAATTTGAAGACAGACTTAAAAATGCTGTCAAAGAAATAACAGAGTCAGGAAACATAATTCTGTTCATTGATGAAATTCATACCATTATAGGTGCAGGTGCGGCAGAAGGGGCAATAGATGCATCAAATATCCTTAAACCGTCACTTGCAAGAGGAGAACTACAGCTTATAGGTGCAACAACTATAAATGAATACAGAAAGCATATTGAAAAAGATGCGGCTTTAGAGAGAAGATTTCAGCCTGTGTTAGTGGGTGAGCCTACTATAGATGAAACAATTATGGTTCTTATGGGAATAAGAGATAAGTATGAAGCCCATCACAAGGTTGAAATAACTGATGATGCACTTATTGCGGCTGCAACACTTTCTTCAAGATATATTACAGACAGATTTCTGCCTGATAAAGCTATTGACCTTGTAGATGAAGCGGCATCAAAAGTTAAATTAAAGAGCTATACAGCACCTGATGAAATTTCTGTGCTTAGAAAGGAATTTGAAAAAGTAAAAACAGAAAAAGAAGATGCAATAGCACAGCAGGATTTTGAAAAGGCTGCAGGTCTTCGTGACAGAGAAACAGAAATTGAAAAACAGCTATCTGAAAGAAAAGAATCCTGGAACAAAGAGAACCAGATAAGAAAAATGACTGTTACAAAAACTGAAATTGCGGAAATTGTTTCTGACTGGACCGGTATTCCTGTTGTAAGACTAGAAGAAACCGAAAGTCAAAGACTCTTAAAACTTGAAGAAGAACTTCATATGAGAGTAGTTGGGCAGAATGAGGCAGTGACCGCGGTGGCTAAAGCAGTAAAGAGAGGCAGAACAGGATTAAAAGACCCTAAACGCCCCATTGGCTCATTTGTATTTCTTGGTCCTACTGGTGTAGGTAAAACAGAGCTTTGCAAAGCGTTGGCAGAAACAGTATTCGGTGACGAAAACGCCTTAATAAGAATTGATATGTCTGAATATATGGAGAAATTTAATGTATCAAGACTTGTAGGCTCACCTCCGGGATATGTAGGCTATGATGAAGGCGGTCAGCTTAGCGAACAGGTAAGAAGAAAGCCTTATTCCGTAGTTCTTTTTGATGAAATAGAAAAGGCACATCCTGATGTATTCAATTTACTTCTCCAGATACTTGATGATGGTATCTTAACAGATTCACAGGGAAGAAAAATTGATTTTAAAAATACAATAATAATTATGACTTCAAATATAGGAGCATCTCTTATAACCACTCCATCAAAAAACCTTGGCTTTAATCAAAATAATGATGTAAACAGCGATTATACGGATATGAAAAATAAAGTAATAGGTGAACTTAAAAAGACCTTCAGACCTGAATTTATCAACAGAATAGATGATATTATTGTATTTAATAAGCTGAATAAAGATGAAATTAAAGAAATTGCAAAGAAACTTACCACGGGGCTTATAAAGAGACTTGAAGATATGGAAATTAATGCAGTTATTGATGATAGTGCACTTGAAGAACTGGCGTCAAAAGGTTTTGACCCTGTATATGGTGCAAGACCATTAAAGAGAACTATAGTTTCTGAAATTGAAGATATGATTGCTGAAAGAATGCTTGATGGAACTATAAAACAAGGAGACAACATCACAGTAAGCTTTGAAGACGGAAGCTTTTGTTTAAAGTAATTTGACTTTGTTGACAAGAAATAGTAAATATGTTAAAATCATTAGGAATAAAAACGGATAAAGGTTTATTTTCTTATGAAATTAACAGAAAGATTGAGTGCCGTGGTCAGTCTTGTATCCGGAAGAAAAGTTGCGGATATAGGATGTGACCATGGCAAAGTTCCAATTAAATTAATTTTAAATAATATTGCGGATTTTGTAATTGCTTCTGATGTAAATGCAGGTCCTGCAGATGCTTGCCGTAAAAATGTGGCAAAATTCGGACTTTCAGATAGAATTGAAGTAAGGTGCGGTAATGGTATATCAGTTCTTGCTGAAAGGGAAGTAGAGAGTATTATAATTGCTGGAATGGGCGGTGAGCTTATTTCAACAATTCTTACAGATAATATAAAGATAGCAAAATCAGCAAGAGAAATAATAATGCAACCAATGACTTCTGAGGAAAGCTTAAGAGAGGTCCTTATTGTTAATGGATTTTCTATAACTGATGAAATTCTTGCAAAAGAAGGCGAGAAAATATATGTTATAATCAAAGCTGTTGCTGGTGATGGTAAATGTAATTATTATTTTCCTGAATTATTAAAAAACAATGATAAAGAATTGATTGATTGTTACTACAATAAGATAGCTAAACGACTAAAAGATAAAATTATGGGTGCAGAAATCAGTAATAACGATTTAAACAGCACAAAATATAAAGAAATTTTAAATGAGGTAAACAGCATTTATGAAAGTATATCAGATAGCTGAAATAATTGAAAAAATTGCCCCTTCAGACCTTGCTGAAGAGTGGGATAATATTGGTCTTCTTATTGGCGACAAAAATAAAGATGTAAGTAAAATTCTTGTTGCTCTTGATATTAATTCAAATATTCTGAAGCAGGCAATTGATTTAAAGGTTGATATGATTATTACCCATCATCCGTTGATTTTTAAACCTATATCAAGAATTACTGATGATGTTTTAACATCACTTATTAAAAATGATATTGTTGTTTATTCTGCTCATACAAATCTTGACAGCAGTGAGAACGGGGTTAACTTTGCTTTGTCTGAGGCTTTGTCACTTAAAAACACTTTCCGTCAGGGAATGATGGTAATAGGAGATGCAGACGAAGTATCAGCATACGATTTTATTGACTTCGTTAAAAAGACGCTTAAGGTAGAGGCTGTAAGAGTTTCTGATTACGAGTTTGCAAAGAAAATTAAAAAAGTTGCAGTTCTTGGTGGCAGTGGCGGTGATTTTATAAACCAGGCTATAGAACTTGGTTGTGATGCTTTTGTAACAGGAGAGGCTTCATATCACGATGCCCAGGCTGCATTTGAAAATGATATTCTGTTAATTTCTGCAGGTCATTTTGAAACAGAAAATCCTGTTGTAGATGTGCTTGCTGAATATTTAAAAAATAATACTGAACTTGACATAATAACGGCTGAGCCGTTTAATGTATATATAACCATATAAAATTTTGAGTAAACCAGACAATCGCGGACTCACAGACGAAAGGGTGAGGATGAGGAAAGTCCGGGCTCCATAGGGCAGGGTGCCGGGTAGCTCCCGGTAGAGGCGACTCTAAGGATAGTGCAACAGAAAATAAACCGCCAGAAATGGTAAGGGTGGAATAGTAAGGTAAGAGCTTACTGGGAGGCAGGTAACTGTCTCTTTCGTGTAAACCCCACTCGGAGCAACACCGTATTAGGAATATGCGTCGGCCCGGCGTTCCTGGGTAGGTGGCTTGAGCTGTATAGAGATATGCAGCCTAGATAGATGATTGTTTAATACAGAACCCGGCTTACAGGTTTACTCAAATTTTACATAATTTTGCAAAAAAATTATTTTTTTTTGACAAAATAATGTGTGGTCATTGAAGTAACCGAAAAATAACAGGTAAATTTAGTACAATAAAGTATAAGAATGTGCAAATTGGGTATTTTTTAAACATTTAAAATAATAAGTAAAATAAATGTAAAACTAAATATAATAAGAAAACTGCAGATATATGCAGTATTTTTGTAAAATAAGTGAAAAACTTGCATGATTTTCCCAAAACAGCCACTTAACAAATTGATTTTTATGTTGTATATTCATTTTCGAGGTGATATATATGACATTGCAAAGAAGTGTAAAATACAATGGTGTAGACTTGAATTATTATATAACAGACAAGTCTGGCGACTATGAAGAATATGGTATTTATGTCAGTTATGGTTATGACAACTGGGAAGTTGAGGCATTAAGTGATGATATTGATTTTATAATTAAACTTATTGATGAACTTGCTGACGATTATGTTTTACCAGAATTTGTTCAGGATATATGCGAAGAAGCGATGCTTGAACATGCATATTTAAACATCAGGAGGAAAGATGAATCTAAAAGTACTTAAGTCATTAGAATATGATAAAATTCTGAATATTTTATCTAAATATACTACAGGTGAATTATCCAAAGAACAAATAACAAAACTTCAGCCAGTGGATGATTATGATGATGCTTCTGTTATGCTGGAAGAAACAGATGAGGCGGTTCGAACTCTTTTAAAGCATTCTCAACCACCATCAGTTGGTATAAGTGATCACAATTCTATCTTAAAAAGAGCAGTTGCAGGCGGAATTTTAAGTATACCCCAGCTGATTAAGATATATCAGCTCTTGAAATCAACTGAAAGCTATAAAAATTATTCTGAAAATTTTGAAGAATTTGGTTTTCTTGAAAAATACAGCGAAAATATTATTTGTTATAAAAAACTTATGGATGAAATTGACTGTGCTGTATTAAACGAAGATCAGCTTAAAGACAGTGCATCATCAGAGCTGATGGAGATACGAAGAAATATCAGAGTTTATAACGATAAAATAAGAACAAACTTAAATTCTTTTATAACAAAAAAATATACCAGATTTTTACAGGAACCTATTGTAACCACAAGAGGCGGAAGATATGTTCTTCCTGTAAAATCAGAACATAAAGGTGATGTTCAGGGGATTGTGCATGACACTTCTTCTACAGGTGCAACATTATTTATAGAACCTATCGAAGTTGTTGAAGCAAATAATAAACTTAAAAAGCTTGAACTTGATGATAAAGCTGAAACAGAAAGAATTCTTTCTGTTATAAGCGGTCATATTGCGGATGTTGCAGAAAGTCTTTCAGTTAATATTCAACTTCTTCTTAAGCTTGATGTGATTTTTGCAAAGGCAAAATACAGCCTTGATATAAATGGCATTAAACCAATGTTTGTTAAAGATGGCACTGTTAATCTCGTAAAAGCAAGACATCCGTTAATCGATTCTGATAAAGTTGTACCAATAGACATAAGTCTTGGTGATGATTTTGACACTTTGGTAATTACAGGACCTAATACAGGTGGTAAAACAGTTTCATTAAAAACTATTGGACTGTTTGTGTTACTTGCTCAGAGTGGAGTTTTACTTCCTTGTAAAGATGGCTCTAAAATCAGCTTTTTTGAGGAATTGTATGCAGATATCGGTGATGAACAGAGCATAGAACAAAACTTGTCTACATTTTCAGGGCATATGAAAAATATTGTAAAAATAGTAAACAAGGTTAATGATAAAAGCCTCGTGCTGTTTGATGAGTTAGGTGCAGGTACAGACCCTGTAGAGGGTGCAGCACTTGCTATGTCCATTCTTGAATATGTTAAAAACAAAGGAGCAAAAACTGTCGCAACAACTCATTACAGCGAATTGAAATTATATGCTATGAGCGGTGAAAGAACAGAAAATGCGTCTTGCGAATTTAATGTAGACACTCTTCAGCCAACGTACAGATTACAAATAGGAATTCCGGGAAAATCAAACGCTTTTGCCATTTCTAAAAAACTTGGGCTTAAAGGCGAAATTATAAAAATGGCTGAAGAAAATATTTCCAGTGATAACATTAAATTTGAAGATGTTATTTCTGAACTGGAAGAAAAAAGAATTCTTGCAGAAAAAGAGCACTTTTCAGCCAAAAGTTTAAAACAACAGGCAAGTGCATACAAATCAACAATGGAGGCTGAGAAAAACAGACTTGAGAAATCAAAGCAGAAAATTATAGATGATGCAATTGATGAAGCCAAAAGAATTATAAGCAAGGCAGAAGAAGAAACAAACAGAATGCTTGCTGAAATAATCGAGTTAAGAAAAAACAACAAAAATTCTGAAGCAGCAGACAAACTTGAAAACCTTAAAAAGGAACTCAAATCAAAAGATAAAAAACTCAGTAAGAAAAGAATATACACTGAGCCTTCATATCCGGGTGAGCCACCTAAAAGCGTCATACCGGGTACCAGTGTATATGTAGTTAAAACTGATACTAACGGTACTGTCGTTTCTCAGGACAAGAAAGGGAATGTTGTTGTTCAGACAGGAATACTTAAAGTTACAGTTTCGCTTAAAGATATCAGAGTAATAGAAAAAGATGACGGTAAAGAAGCTATAGACAAGTATATCAGGAATACAAGTTCTATTTCAAAAACACTTACTTTGTCACCTGAACTTGATTTAAGGGGCTTGTATGCTGATGAAGCCATAGAAAAAACTAAAAAATTTATTGACGATGCAGCTATGTCGTCTCTAAAAACAGTAACTATAGTTCATGGTAAAGGTACAGGCGCACTTCGAGCCGCAATACATGATTATCTTAAAACACATCCATATGTTGAAAGCTTCAGACTCGGGAACTATGGAGAAGGTGACCATGGAGTAACAGTAGTAGAACTATCTTGAAACCTTATCACTAACGATAAGGTTTTTTCTTATGCCAAAATTTTATATAATAACATATTATATTTATATAAACAGGAGGTATTTTATGAATATATTATTAATGTTTAGTTCTGTTACGGCGGCAAAAAGGATAGAAAAAACTATTGCAAAGTACGGAGTGTTATCAACAGTTGTTCATACTCCGAAAAGTATATCAAAATCAGGCTGCAGTCATTCTGTCAGAATTAGTGAAAGAAATTTGACTTTGGTTTTGAAATTGCTCGAAAACAGCGATGTCAGACCTCTTGGAGTATTCAAGGAATATAATGTATCAGAAAAATGTGTATATAAAGAGTTGGTATTATGATTTATTTTGATAACGCAGCTACTTCATTTATTAAGCCTTCTGCTGTATACAGTAAAGTATACGAAATAATGAAAAAATATAGCGGAAATCCCGGTAGAAGCGGACACAGACTTTCAATGAAAGCCAATGATATAGTATATGAAGCAAGAGAAACCGTTGCAGGATTTTTTGGTATAGATTCTGTAGAAAGAATTTGTTTTACGAACAATGCAACTGCTGCACTTAATTTTGCCATTAAGGGTATTGTCAAAAAAGACGACAAGGTGCTGATATCAGGGTTTGAACATAATTCAGTTACTAGACCGTTGTACAAAATAGGTGCAGATGTTCAGATTTTGCCGTGGTTTGATTTTGACGAATACAGCTTAGAAAATTTTGATGGTATTAAATTAATTATAATTAACCACGTGTCAAATGTTAATGGTAATGTTGCAAACATAAAAGCAATAGGTGAATATGCCAAAAAGAATAAAATACTTTTTATGGTGGATGCGTCACAAAGTGCTGGACATATAGAGTTAGATGTTAATGAAAATAATATTGATATTCTTGCCTGCTCAGGACATAAAGGCTTATTTGGACCTCAGGGTACAGGTATATTATATATAAGAGAGGGGATAGATACGGATACCCTTATAGAAGGTGGTACAGGAAGTTTTTCAGAGAATATTATCCATCCTGAAATTTATCCTGATAAATTTGAAGCAGGAACATTAAATGTTGCAGGAATTGGTGGATTGTGTGAAGGAATTAAATATTTAAATGATATAGGCTTAATGCATAAATATAAAATGGAACAAAATCTGATTGAATATTTATTAAAGGGATTAAATAGTATTAATGGTGTTAAAGTATATAAAAATAAAAATAAATATTTAAATGGTAATGTTGTATCTGTTAATATTGATGGATGGGACTGCGTAGAGTTGTCTAATCTTCTTAGTGAAAAATATGATATATGTGTCAGAGGTGGTTTGCATTGTGCACCACTGGCTCATAAAACAATGGGAACAGATAAAGATGGTACACTCAGAATCAGTTTGTCGCATTTTAATACTTTTTCCGAGATAAATCACTTCCTTAATGTAATTGACAAAATATCTAATGTGTTGTAAAATATTAATAACTATAAATATGAAAAGGAAGTAAAAGATGGGAAAAATAATTGCCTTTTTAACAAGCTACTTAAATGTATTCAAATTAACAGACTTATTTGATATTGCATTGGTAGCTCTTGCAATTTATTGGCTTGTTAAACTTATTAAAGAAACACGAGCGGTTCAACTTGTAAAAGGAATTGTTGTGTTGTTGATTTTAACACAGATAAGTGATTGGCTGAACCTTAATATTATTAATTTTATTTTAACCAATACTCTTCAGCTTGGTGTACTTGCTCTTATTGTATTATTCCAGCCTGAACTCAGAAGAGTGCTTGAACAGATAGGTACAACAAAAATCGGTAATTTTTTTGTTACGGACAATGAAAACGAAACTATGGAAGATACAATTAAAGAAATTTGTGTAGGCGTTGAAAATATGTCAAGACAGAGAATTGGTGCCCTAATTGTTATCGAAAGAAAGACTAAGGTAAGTGATGTTCTTCTTACAGGTGTAGAACTTAAATCAAAAGTATCGGCAGCAGTGCTTGTTAATATATTTTTTCCCAATACACCTCTGCATGACGGAGCGGTAGTAATAAGAGAAAACAGAATTGAGGGTGCAGGTTGTTTATTACCTTTGACACAGAACAATACATTGAGCACTGAACTTGGTACAAGACACAGAGCTGCAATAGGAATGTCTGAAACCTCTGATGCAATTGTTATTATTGTTTCCGAAGAAACAGGCAAAATATCTCTTGCTAATGGTGGAACTCTTACTCGCAATTTTAATGCAGAGACTCTTAAAAAAGCACTTGAAAAATTGCTGATTTCTGCAAATGAAGAAAAACCAAGAAAATTTTCAAAACTTAAAGGGAGAATAAAATGATAAAGAAGCTATTTAACAATGATAATTCTTTAAGAATTTTTTCTGTTGTTGTTGCAATATTGCTTTGGATGTATATTGTCAGTCTTAATAATCCACAGGTAGAAATTCCTGTTAACGGTGTTGATATAGAAATACGAAATCAACAAAATATTGATGGAAATGGTTTGGAGGTTATCAGTGTATCTGATACAAAAACTACAGTGAAAATTTTTGGAAGAATGACAGAGGTTTCTGCAATTACATCTGATGATATAAAGGTTTTTGTTGATGCTTCTGAAGTGTATTCTGCCAATTCTTATTATTTAAGTACAAAGAGCGAAATAAATTCAAAAACAGTAACAGTTACAGATATAGGTATTAAAGATGTGAATGTTTATGTTGATTATATTCAGGCTGTTGAAAAACCAATAGACATTTTAATAGTAGGAGAACCTAAAAACGGATTTGTTCTTGAAAGTGCAATTTCTGCAAATGAGAAAGTTGTTGTAAAAGGCCCGCAGAATATTGTTAATAAGGTTGCGAGTATTAAGGCTACTCTTGATATTACGAATGCAAATGGTGACTATTCTACCGTTTGTCCTGTTAAAATGTACACAGCAAATGGTGAGGTTATAAATTCTGAGTATCTTACTGTTACGGTTTCCGATGTGTCGGTTGATGTTAAATTTAATACTACCAAAAATCTTCCACTCAAAATACAACTTCCTGATATAATTAACCCTGATGAATACGATGTTATAATTACGCCTGATACTATTGATGTTTCGGGACAACCAACTTTATTGGAGCAATTAGAATTTATTGACATTGGTGTGTTATCTGAAAGTTCTTTCACGACCGTTGAAACAAATGTCAACATAAGTTTACCTGTTGTTGATGGTGTAAAATATAATGATGATGTTAAAAATGTAGTTGTAAAAGTAATTCCTAAAGTTGTATCAGATGAATAGTGAGATATGTAAAAATATGCAAAAAAATGTTGACTAAAAGCAAGTCTTGGGGTATAATATCCATATCTTAATTTTCAGGAGGGTAAAATAGTGGTTTCTTGTGAAGTAGTTGTTCAGAATAAAGTAGGGCTTCATTCTCGTCCTGCAACATGTTTTGTGCAGAAAGCGAATGAGTTTAAGTCTGTTTTATATATTGAAAAAAATGAAAAACGGGTAAATGCTAAAAGCCTTTTGGGAATTTTATCACTCGGAATTTTGCAGGATACTAAAATAACTCTTATTGCAGATGGCGCTGATGAAAAAGAAGCACTTGAAGCATTACGCATTTTAGCAGAAACGAATATTATGTAATATTTAATGCCCACTTAGTGGGCATTTTTATTTGGAGGATAAATGATTACCAGTGAATTTTTAAACCAGTTGCCTGAAAATCCGGGTATATATATAATGAAGAATAAAAGCGATAAAGTTATATATGTAGGAAAAGCAAAGGTTTTGAAAAACAGAGTAAAGCAATATTTTGTTAATAACAGCAGCCATACACCTAAGGTAATAGCTATGGTTCAGAATATTGACCACATAGAATATATAATAACAAATTCAGAGGCTGAAGCTCTTAATCTTGAATGCTCATTTATTAAAAAATACAGACCTAAATACAATATACTGCTTAAAGATGATAAAACATACCCATATATAAAGATTACCAATGAAAGATTTCCTCGAATTGTTATGGTGAGAAGAAAAGAAAATGACAATTGTAAATACTTTGGACCATATGTGAATATGCTTGCAGTCAAAACACTCATCGAGAATTTGAAAAAACTTTTCAAGCTAAGAGAATGCAAATCAGCAGAGGTTAAGAAAAGCGAGAAAGCATGCTTAAACTACCATATAGGAAGATGTATGGGTCCGTGTGTAAAAGAATGTTACAACGAATATAATGAAAATGTAAGACAAGCAATACAAGTTTTAAACGGAGATTTTAAGTTGTTGTTAAGTAAGTTGTATGAAGAGATGGAAAAAGCATCTTCATTGCTTAACTTTGAAACTGCTGCAGAATACAGAGACAGAATATCAGCAATAAAAAAACTTGAACAAAAACAACTTGTTGTCACAAACGGTACAGTTGATGAGGATTATATTGCTGTTTGCCGTGAAAGTGATTATGTTTGTGTTCAACAGCTTATAGTGAGAAATGGCATGCTTTTAGATAAGCATTCTTTCTTTATGCAGAATTGCAAAGATGAAAGTGATGAAGATGTATTAACTGCGTTTTTAAATCAATATTATGTTGATATGAATATTCCAAAGTACATTTATACTTCGGTAGAAGTTGAAACAGAAGTTGCAGATAGATTATCTGAGCTTAAAAACAAGAAGGTTACTGTCAGAATGCCTAAAATAGGTGATAAGGCAAATTTTGTCAGAATGGCAGAATTGAATGGTCTGGAAGCTATCAAGTTAAAAGAGTTTTCAGTAAAGAGAACTGGTAATACTGATGCAATAAAACAATTGCAACAACTTCTTGAACTTCAAAGCTTGCCAAAAAGAATTGAAGCATATGACATATCTAATACAAATGGTATGGAAACTGTTGCTTCTATGGTTGTGTTTACAGATGGTGTTTCAAATAAAAATGAATATAGGAAATTTAAAATCAAGTATGCAGGAAAGTCAGATGATTACGCCTCAATGCGTGAAGTGTTTTACAGAAGATTTCAAAGAATGATTAATAATGACGAAAAATTCAGCAAGAAACCTGATTTGATTTTTGTGGACGGTGGGAAAGGGCAAATATCATCAGCAATTGAGATTTTGTCAGAACTTAGTATAAATATACCTGTATATGGTATCGTTAAAGATGATAAACACAGAACAAGGGATATTATTTCTGCGGATAAAGAGTATAATATACCTTTGGGCTCTAAGAGCTTCAAGCTTGCAGTTAATATTCAGGACGAAATGCATAGAGTAGCAATAACATATCATAAAAAACTAAGAGAAAATAAAAACTTAAGAAGCGGACTTCTGAATATACCTGGTGTTGGCAAGGTTGTTTGTAAAATACTTTTAAAAGAGTTCAAAACGATTGAAAGAATAAAAAATGCAACGCTGGATGAATTATCTAATATAAAAGGTATAAACAAAGTGACAGCACAAAACATTTTTAATTATTACAATAATTAAAAAAT
>CAZMRY010000004.1:0-40319 GCA_964568815.1 uncultured Eubacteriales bacterium
AAAATCTGTATATGTCACTTCGGACATATACAGATTTTGGCACATCCGGAGGGATTCGAACCCCCGACCGTTCGGTTCGTAGCCGAATACTCTATCCAGCTGAGCTACGGATGCATACATAACGCAAGAAGTAGTATAGCACATCTTGCGTTAAAAATCAAGTTGTTTTTAAATTTTTATGCATACTTTTTTAAATTTTTATGCATACTTTTTCAAATATTTACAAAACTTAACAATTAATAAATTTAGGATAGATACTACAACACAAACAAGTAAACCCATCAACAGACCATTTACAACTCTCATATAAATTGTAGTTAAGTCTGTAAACACATGACAGAAAGTGTTTGTAACTGAGGCAGCCAGAATTGAACTTCCTACTCCTGTAATAAACGAAACAACATTAACATTTGTGTTCTTTATATAATATACAAACAATGCAAGGCACGGATATCCGATTAAAAATTCTTTTGTTCTTGGTCTTGCAGCAAAAATCTCTGTTATTGTTGTTCGCATCCATGACTCTAAACTGCTGATTTCATTAACATTTCCGGAACGGATAATATAAATCACAGCTGCAATGGCAAATATTCCAAAGATAACAAGCCAGTATACACTGATTTTGGCATTAGCTACTGTTATAATCTCCTGCAGAACTGTTTTCTTCTCATTTTTAAGGAAGATGAAATAATATGCAAAAATACTGAACAACACTGGGAAAAACAATGATAGTTTAATGCCTCTGAATATAAGATTATTAACATAATAATCTACACCCGACAACATAGCTCCAAGCATTAACGCACCTGCACACAGACACATTAAAATCACAGCAATTGAAGATATTGTAAGATTAAATGTATTGATTTTATCCTTTACACTTTTAACAAAAGCGAACATAACCGTTATTGCAAAACATGGTAACAATGCAGCGGTTACCGTTGGATATAAATACACAAGACTTTGCGGTAGTACATAAGTGCCTATAGCGACAAGGCAAGCAACAGCATAGCATAATATTGAAAACTTAACAAGGTCTTTTCCTGTAAACATTCTTATAATTAACAGGAGCATGAGAACCAATATTGCTGCACTTACCGCACTTGTATATATAACATTCCCTCTGTAATCACTATAGTCAACATTTATATCACCAATTTTATATCCAAGCTCTTTAATTTTATCAATATATGTTTTAGTCGCTTTAACAGTTAGCTCCGCCTGTTCGGGAAAACTTTTTTTAGGTGCATCAATTAATGTTATTGTTATAAACTTAAGATTTCTGTCTATTGTAGAGTTTAAGTATTGATGATATCTGAACATATAGTTTGTAGTGTCTTCCTGCATATCATATGTTTCATATGCACGTACAACATTGTCATAATTATCAGCAAATATTTTGTTGTATCCAATAGGTCTTTGATTAGAAAGCTGATCTGTTTTTTCAGTAACAACCAAAGTCATATTATTGTCTTTGATAAGTTTAGAAACACCTTCAATATGCATCATAGCATCCTGTTCATTTTCGGGGTGTCTGTCATCATCTTTTATATTAAGATATTTTATATTATATTTTTTTATAAGACGATCCATCTCTTCAAGATATTTATCGGTTTTATAGTTTTTAACCTTAAATATCATCGCAATGTTAAATCCATTTTCTTTTGCGTATTCAAACTGTCTTTCGTCATATCCAAAAACTATTTCCCAGGTATTGGGCGTTCCATCATATATGCAATATACATCGTTTCCACCTGACTGAATATAGCAGTATTCCTCCTGAGTAAATTTGGCAGGTATCCATTTACTCAAAAGCTCTTTAGATTTTTCTCTTTTAGTTATTATAACATAGCTGTCATTAACAACATCAGGAAATTTTCTTAATTCCTCAGCAATAATCATACTTTCTTCATCATATTTATGAAGAAGAACATTATATTTAATATTTGTAACCACACCGTTAAGTACAAGAGAATTCAAGTCCTCTTCCATAAGTGACAAAGTTGTTACTCCTGCATCCTTAAAATCATTCATGTACTCAATTGTGTCTTTTTCTGATAAGACCATTCTGAAATCTTTATATAGAACCGCAGGAACCACATTCTTATTTTCATTTTCATTTTGAATTCTGTTAGTTACCGCAGGTAACAATGCACACAGTAGAACTACTATAAGCATCCACGGTAAAAATTTATTAAGCTTTTTCATTTTCATTTTTCTCCTTACGCAAAATGATATTTATAATACCCGTAAAATAAAGTATCGCAACATATACAACTCCGCAACAGCATAACGGAATGAAAAATGAAAGTTTACCTTCCAACATTCCTGATGCAAAAATTTTAAACAATATAAATACAATAATTGCTGCCGCACCCGCCACAAGCACATTAATCACATTTAGAAGAACTTCTTTATTGAGATAATTACCTACAACCTTTTTAATTGCAAATGAAATATATACCGCATATAATGTAAGCAACGCGGATGTACTCGACGCAATAATAACAACATTATCTGTTGACATATCAATTATAAATTTCAATAACACAACGACAACAGTTCCGATTACAGTATATTTATATTTGTTTCCAAGATACAATATTTTATTGAACTGTTCCTGTGCAACATAACCAAATACACCAAAACAATAAATTGCAAATATAAGCGAGGTAGTAGCTGTAGATTCTGAAGTAAACTCCCCTCTTTCGTATATAAGTCTTATAACCTGTTCACTGAAGCATGATGCAGTAAGCAACATAGCAAAGAAAATCGCTGCCATAACCGTTATAATATATCTCAAGTGCGAGCGTACCGCAGGAATATCGCCTTTTTCATAATCCTTTGAAATTGACGGAAAAACAACAGTTGACATCGCAACAACAAAAACGCCTGAAATTTGTATAAAAAGATTTGAAGCATAATTAATTGACGCAATCATTCCTGTTTCACCGCTCACAAATGTCTTATCTATAAGGAAACACAACTGGAACATCATATTTGAAATGAATATCCATATTATTTCCTGATCTGCACTTCGCCTTTCAATAAGCGGAGATTCATTCTTTTTGGGAATAAACATTCTGTATCCGCTTTTATAGAACCAAGGCATCTGAATTATCACCTGTAAAATCCAACCAATTGTTGTTATCAAACTGATTGTATATATGTTTGTTATATTCAAAAACAATGCAACAAGAACAACTGCATTATAGGGCAGACTTATTATTGATGAAACAAAAAATATTTGTCTGTTTTGAAGTGCTCCTGAAACTATATATGCTACAACTGCACCCCAAAGCGACGGCAACATAAGATAAGTAATTTTCACAGCTATTTCAAAGTTTTCTCCTGTAACTTCAGGCAACAAAGCTTTAGTAAAAGGTCTTGCAAAAATGTAAAGACACGCAATGACCACAAGCAGTATTATAGAAATTCTTGAGATAAATTTCCTAGTATATGCTTCCTGTCCTTCTTTTGTATTTATGCCATCCTTATTAAGATTTTTTATAAGTGTAGTCTGAAGTGCAACACCTATACCTGTGAATATAAGTGTTACAATACCAAATATCTGAAAATATATATCTGATACCGCCGATGTACCAAATGCTGATGCAAATATTATGTCTCTGAACAGACCGATAAACTTTGCGATGAAAATACCGCCTGCAACTAAAAAATATGATAACGCCATTATTCTCCTCCAAAAATAATCTATTATAATTATACACTATAATAAATTTTTAGTCAATTCATAATATTGATTTCACATTATTTTCACCAATTACCATTGAAAAAAACACCTCTTTATGTTAAAATATTTTCATTATCAAGGAGGTATTTATGAAAAAGGTATATGCAATTATAATATCGATACTTATTATAACATCTACAGCTTATGCTGCACCAATATATGAATATAAAAATGAAAATGAAATTTATAACGGAATAACTCACACCACATACAGGCGTCTATACAGTGACAGAAATTTAAAATTTGATGTTATAAAGGCGGATTTAAACCAGACACATCTCAAACTTGAACTACTCAAAAGTAATGATGGTGTTGATATATTAGATACCGTACCTAATCTTGCAAAAACAAATGCTCAAACAGTGGTTGCTGTAAATGCAGATTTTTTCTCTATTTATAAAGGCAATAAAGGCTTTAGTTTAGGACTGGAAATCAAAGATAATACACTATTGCAGTCTCATATTAACACAACAGAAATGGCAGGAGCATTTTTAGAAAACAATGAACTTGCCTTATCGTATCTTACACTCAATCAAATGCTTGTAGCACCAAATGGTGAATATCAGGAAATAAGACACAGAAATAAGCACACATCATACTATGGAGATTTACTTCTTTATACATCAGATTTTAATGGTGGTATGTCACCTGCTCCCGGTGGTGAAGTAGTAGAGATGGTCGTAGAAAACGATGAAGTTGTAGAATTCCGCAGAAATATGCCTTCAGTCGCAATACCAGAGAATGGATATATAATTACTGTATCTGAAGGTTCAAGTATGTTCCTTGCTAACAACTTTAAAATTGGTGATAAGGTAAAAATTGATCTTTATGCAACGCCATCCCTTGACAATGTAGATACTGCATTTGGTGGGGGCACTTTGTTATTAAAAGACGGTGAAGTAACACCAATAACACACGAAGTAAGCGGATATAATCCAAGAACAGCAATAGGAACAGATAAAACAGGTAAAATCATTTATATAGTTACAGTGGATGGAAGACAAAGTTTCAGCAAAGGTGCTACTCTGCCTGAACTCGCTGAAATTATGAAAGAAATTGGATGTTATGACGCCCTTAATCTTGATGGTGGAGGTTCAACCAATCTTGTTGCCAAAACTCCGTTTAATTCAGAAATTCATTCTATAAACTCACCTACTGAAAACAGAAGAGTTATTAATGCTGTTGGTATCACCACATCAGCATACACTTCCGAACCTGCTTCAGTTAAATTAAGCCTTTCGAATGATATAGTATTTATAGATGATACCATTAATATTGAGGCACGCATATTTGACAAATATCTGAACCCGGTATGGAATAATGATGAAGCAGATATTTCTGTATCGGACGGGAAAGTCAAAAACAATATTTACTACCCTACTCAAGGTGGAAATACAACAATCACTGCTAAATATAAAAATTTCAAGGATACAAAGTCAATAAAGGTTATTGAAGATGTAGCTTCAATTAAGTTAAATAATACATTAAATCTAAAACCCGGCGAAGATGAAAAGCTCAGTATAACTGTTTTTGATAAATCAGGTGATTTCTGTGAAGTAAACAGCTTTACAAACTTCAAAATTACATCTTTAAGTCCCGAAACAGTTTCCTATAAAAACAATACAATATACGCACATAAAACAGGCATTGCACATATCAAAGTTCAGTATGGAGAAGCAGTATCATATTTAAAGGTTATTGTAGGAAATCCCGGAATTTCCCCATATTATGACGACTTTGAAACTATAAATGCCACATTTACAAGTTACCCTGATGAATATGCGTCAGGCAACTATGAAATAAGCAATGAATTTTCAAAATCAGGTTTGTCTAGCGGAAAACTTTCATATGATTTTACTACAGAAGAATACAATAATACTATGGCTGCATACATGGTGTTTAATTCTATCCCTATAACTGATTATGCAGAAAGTATCTCATTTGATTTATACAGTTCTGAAGAAAAGGAAAATCTCCAGATAAAAATACAGTTCACTGATGGTAAAGGAAACACAGCATACAGACTTATAGCTTCCGAAAAAATTCAGGAAGGTTGGCAAAATATCACAGTAAAAATCCCTGAAAATGCAATCTGGCCTCTGAAACTTACAAGAATCTACGTTGTACAACAGGAAACAGCAACCAAAAACAAAGGTAATTTATATTTCGACAACTTATGTGTTAACGCCAATAAAGAAGACATTACTATTATAAATAAACACAATACAACAACTGATGAAAATTACGGACTAGAAAATGATGGATATGTATTTAAAGTTGGTGCTGTTACGGATTCACCTACCTCAATTTTTGATAAAGTTGCATATCAAAATCTATTAAAATCAATAAGCGATGCAGACAGTTATGCTTTACTTGGCAAATATAATTATAAAGAATCTCATGGGAATTACACACCAATAGATACAACATCATTCAATACATTTTCTAAATACAACTCTACTTTTATAACTGTAACAACCCAAAATGGAAGTATTCGAACACATTCATCAAAACAATGGGATAATTTGAATAATGCTATTCAAGAATCGAAAGACAACAATTTGTTTATACTTGCAAATGGATACATTGATACAAACAGTTTTGAAAACACGACGCTCATCGATCTTTTGAAAGAAACTGATAAAAATGTGTATATTATCACAAA
The DNA here is from genome assembly GCA_964568815.1 of uncultured Eubacteriales bacterium. Lineage (GTDB taxonomy): Bacteria > Bacillota > Clostridia > RGIG6154 > RGIG6154 > RGIG8700. Next base: position 6,420 of record CAZMRY010000004.1, read on the forward strand.
CTCAACACAAAACAGTCTGCATAAATATGGAAATGTTCATATATTTGAAATGTGTGATACATCTGATGGTATAACCCTTGAAGATAAATTTTCTTGTGGCAATATCTTAGAGTTTAATATTTCAAATAAAGTGACTTATGAATTTAAAAAGCTTTGGAATTAACCAAAGCTTTTTATAATAACAAAAAGCTCCCAGAAATGGGAGCTTTTGCTGTTGAATTATTTATCAAGATTAAATCTTTTTCTGAATTTATCAACTTTACCACCAGCATCTACTAACTTCTGCTTACCGGTGAAAAATGGATGACATTTTGAACAAATTTCAACATTGATGTCGCCTTTAGTTGAGCGAGTTTCGAATGTTTCGCCACAAGCACATTTAACTGTAGCAACTTCGTAATTTGGATGTATTCCTTCTCTCATTTTTTTCACCTCTTTCTAACATGCAAAAGTTATTATAACATAGATTTTAAAATATTGCAATACCTTTTTTATTAAAATTTTGTTCTTTTTGTATAATGTGTATGCAATAATTCATGTGCTTTATGTGAACATGGTTTTTCAAGGAATTCATCATAAAGTTTTTTGATAGCTGGGTTTTCGTGTGACTTTCTGAGTTTTGAACCTCTGTCTTCAGCATAAAGAGCTTTTGCTCTTTCTGTTCTGATATCAACAAGTGCTCTCTTTTTAGCTGAAACAATAGGCTGTCCGCCACCATTTACGCAACCGCCTGGGCAAGCCATAACTTCAATAAAGTCATATTTAGCTTCACCTGCTTTAATCTTATCAAGAATAATTTTTGCGTTAGCTGTTCCATGAACAACAGCGATTTTAACTTCTTTACCCTGAATTGTAAGAGAAGCTTCTTTAATCCCCTGAATACCACGGATTGGTTCAAGTTCAAGATTTTCTAGTGGCTTTCCTTCAAGAAGTTCATATACTGTTCTTACAGCAGCTTCCATAACACCGCCTGTTGCACCAAAGATTACACCAGCACCTGTTGCTCCGCCAAACGGATCATCAAATTCTGAATCAGGAAGTTCAGCAAAATTGATACCAGCCTGTTTAATCATTCTTGCAAGTTCACGAGTTGTCAATGAAGCATCAACATCTGCAGAACCGCTTGTTGACATCTCTTCTCTCTGTGCTTCAAATTTCTTTGAAGTACAAGGCATAATAGCTACAGAATAAATATTTTCTTTAGCTATATTATTCTTTTCAGCATAGTATGACTTGATAATCGCTGCAAACATTTCCATTGGAGATTTTGCAGAAGATAAATTATCCGTAAATTCAGGATAGTTGTGTTCGCAGAATTTAACCCAACCCGGGCTGCAAGATGTGATAAGAGGAAGTTTTTCCTGCTTTGTAAATCTTTCAATAAACTCTGTTCCTTCTTCCATAATTGTAAGGTCAGCACCTGTATCTGTATCAAATACTTTATCAAAGCCTAAAAGTTTTAACGCAGTAACCATTTTGCCTGTAACAGGTGTTCCCATTGGAAGACCAAATTCTTCGCCAAGTGCTGCTCTTACAGCTGGAGCTGTCTGAACAACAACATGTTTTTCAGCATCATCAATAGCTCTCAGAACTCTTGGAATATGTGTCTTTTCTGTTAACGCACCTGTAGGACAGACATTAATACACTGTCCGCAATAAATACAAGCAACTTCATTAACAGGTGTTTCAAAAGCTGTTGAAATCTGTGTGTCAAAACCTCTGTTTACAGCTGAGATGACTGATACAGCCTGCATATCGCAAGCAGCAACACATCTTCTGCAGAGTACACATTTATTGTTATCACGAACATATGATGGAGATGATTCATCCTTTGGAAGTACAGGATCGTTTTCACCTGTAAATTTAAGATCATCAATTCCAAATTCTTCAGCAAGCTGCTGAAGTTCGCAATTTCTGTTTCTTACACATGTAAGACATTTTCTATCATGATTAGAAAGAACGAGTTCAAGATTTGCTTTTCTTGCTCTTCTTACTTTTGCAGTATTAGTAAATACTTCCATTCCTTCGCTAACAGGATATACACATGCAGCCTGAAGCGCTCTTGCACCTTTAATCTCAACAACACAAAGACGGCATGAACCGTATTTGTTAATATTTTCAAGATAACATAATGTAGGAATGTCGATATTAACACTTCTTGCAGCCTGCAAGATTGTATAATCTTTTGGTACAGAAACTTCTATACCGTCTATTTTAAGGTTAACATTTTCCATTATCAGTATCTCCTTCCTTATTTGCTGATAGCACCAAACTTACAGCTTGATTCACAAAGTCCGCATTTTACACACTTAGTTGTGTCAATTGTATATGGGCTCTTAATCTGACCTGTAATAGCATTAACAGGACAGTTTCTTGCACAAAGGCTACATCCTTTACACTTTTCAGGATCAATCTTATATGAAAGCAATGCTTTACATACGCCTGCACGACATTTCTTGTCACGAACATGTTCAACATATTCTTCTCTGAAATATTTAAGTGTGCTTAAGATTGGGTTAGGAGCTGTCTGTCCGAGACCACAAAGGGCACTACTCTTAACAGATTCGCAAAGTTCTTCAAGTGTATCGATATCTTCCATTTCAGCTTTACCTTCTGTAATCTTTTCTAAGATTTCAAGAAGTCTCTTTGTACCAATTCTGCAAGGTACACACTTACCGCATGATTCGTCAACTGTAAATTCAAGGAAGAACTTAGCAATATCTACCATACAAGTATCTTCGTCCATAACAATAAGTCCGCCTGAACCCATCATAGAACCGATTGCAAGAAGTGAATCGTAGTCAATTGGTGTATCAATAAGATCAGCAGGGATACATCCGCCCGAAGGACCGCCAGTCTGAGCAGCTTTAAACTGCTTACCATTTGGAATACCGCCACCAATTTCATATACAACTTCTCTTAATGTTGTTCCCATAGGAACTTCAACAAGACCTGTGTTGTGGATTTTACCGCCAAGAGCAAATACTTTCGTACCTCTGCTCTTTTCAGTACCCATTGATGTAAACCATTCTACACCGTTTAAGATAATCTGAGTAATATTTGCATATGTTTCAACATTATTTAAAAGTGTTGGCTTTTCCCATAAACCTTTAACCGCTGGGAATGGAGGTCTTGGTCTTGGTTCACCTCTGTTACCTTCAATAGATGTTAAAAGTGCAGTTTCTTCACCGCAAACAAATGCACCGGCGCCAAGCTTAATGTCAAGGTCAAAGTCAAAACCTGTACCAAAAATATCCTTACCTAAGAGACCATATTCTCTTGCCTGTCCGATAGCTGTTCTTAATCTGTTAACAGCAATAGGATATTCAGCTCTGATATAAATGTAACCCTGATTAGCACCAACAGCATAACCTGCAATTGCCATAGCTTCAATAACTGTGTGTGGGTCACCTTCAAGAACTGATCTGTCCATAAATGCACCCGGGTCACCTTCGTCGGCATTACATGCAACATATTTCTGATCACCAACCGCGTCATGTGTGAACTGCCACTTCATACCTGTTGGAAATCCGCCGCCGCCTCTGCCTCTTAATCCAGAGTCTTTAATCATCTGAATAACTTCTTCAGGCTTCATTTCTGTCAAAACTTTACCAAGAGCCTGGTAACCGTCTATTGCAATGTATTCGTCAATACTTTCAGGATTGATAACACCGCAGTTTCTTAAAGCAACACGTTTCTGTTTTGCATAGAAGTTTGTTTCGTTAAGAGATTTAATATTATCTTCTTCAACAGTTTCACTGTAAAGAAGTCTCTTTACAATACGACCTTTCAAAAGGTGTTCTTCAACAATTTCTTTAACATCGTCTTTTTCTACACGGCTGTAGAAAGCACCTTCAGGATAAACAACAACGATTGGACCAAGAGCACAAAGACCAAAACAACCTGTCTGAACAACTTTTACTTCGTTTTCAAGGCCGTTTTCTTTGATGCGGGCATCAAATTCATCCTGGAGAGCTACAGAACCTGATGATGTACATCCGGTACCGCCGCAAATCAATACATGAGATCTGTATATGTTCATTACTATAACCCCCTACTATTTCTATTAGTTCTTTTCAGCGCCAACTGTAAATTCAGCAACAGGCTTATTGTTGATGATATGCTCAGCAACAACTCTTGCTGCTTTTTCTTCCGACATATGAACATATGTCACTTTTTCAGCACCAGGTACATAAACCTCAACAATCGGTTCATATCTGCACATACCGATGCAACCTGTCTGAGTAACAGTTACATTTGTTAAGCCTCTTTTGTCGATTTCCTGTAAGAATGCGTTTAATACAGGACGAGCACCTGCAGCAATACCGCAAGTAGCCATACCAACTACAACTCTGATACCGTCTTCACGGTCTTTACGCAGGTTAACCTGATTTAAAGTTCTGTTACGAATTTCCTGCAATTCTGCCAAACTTTTCATAATTTACCTCCTAAGCACTTATATATTAATTTTTTATTATTAAACAACTTTTTATAGTTTAGTTTAATTCATTTAGTCCTTCATTTACATATCCGTCTATCCACATTAAAACATCGATTGTATCAAGAGGAACATCACCAAGAACTTGTCTGATTTCTCTTGTATCAAGAACAAAGGTTTTTGAATTTTTTATATGACGATATATAAATTCCATAGCCGGAGAACCTGATATTAAGGTCTGTATTGTTCCGGCCATATCTCCTATTGGTGCTCTGTCTATGTTGTCAAGCTCAAAGGTTGCCGTAAGAGTTGTTCCAACGCCAAGCTCTGAGGTTATATTCAGTTCTCCTCCGCATTGAATACATGCAGCTTCAAAAAGAGGAATTCCCATTCCTACTTTGCGGGTAGTTCTTGTTGTTGAGAACGGGTCTTTTACTGTTTTTAAAAATTCCTTACTCATTCCGCAACCGTTATCTTTAATTTCGATAGTAAGAAGATTATTATTTACATCCTCAACGATAGAAATTTCAATTAATGTTGCTTTTGCTTTAACAGAATTTTTTGCAATATCCAATATGTGTAACGATAATTCCTTCATAATAACACCTATTTAAAAAGTTCATCGATGCTGTTAAGATTAAGAAAAGCTTCCTTGATTGATATATCCTCAAGATAATGTGCATCAGAGTTTCTGAAAACATTATACTTTTTCAAATCTGCTCTGGCTGAAAGATATGCTTCAACATCTGTTGTAGCCTTTGATATTTCGATATCTTTAATATCAAGATCGTCAGGTATAAAACCTAAATTTGTCAAAACACTGTACGAATGTCTGTCAACATGTGCAGGTATAAACAAACCTCCAACAGATTTTACAATATCAAACAATTCTTCAAGAGCAAGAGATGCAGGAGAAATAAGAAGTTTCTCTTCATGACCTGTTATTTTATCATCACAGTCCATATATAACTGCTCACCAAAAATTTCAGGTCGGTTTTTTATATCAGGTAGATGCTCATATACTTTTGCTGCAACCTGTTCAGCTGAATCAATTGAGGGATAAAGAGTAAGAATATGAACTTCCTCAGAAGTTTCAACTTCCATACCTGGAATAACTTTTATTCCACATCTCTTCCCTGCCTCTATTGCTGCACGCACATTTCCAACCGTGTTATGGTCAGATACTGCAATTGTATCAAGCCCTGATATAGCAGCCATATTCACAATGTTATTCGGCGTCATATCCTTGTCTCCACATGGAGAAAGCGCCGAGTGAATATGTAAATCATAAAAAATCATTATACTTCTCCGTTAAGCTTAACCGCTATTTCATATGCAGTAAGCTCACTGCTTAATATTATAATATTCTGACTGTCAGCTTTATTTATAATTGCACTGTCCACCTGAACGCCTTCGCATAAAACTATGCAGGCAACATCAGCCAGTGACGCAACTGCAACTATATTTACATTATTCATAATAGTAATCCACACATTATTCTGTTGTGCTCTTCCCATTACCCAGCTTAACAAGTCTCCGATATAACAGCCATTAATTTCTCTGTCTTCAAAATCCTGTTTTGTAACAACCGCCATATTAAGCTTATCTTTCAATTCGGATACTTTCATAATCTGTACCGTATCTTTCTTATGAATTATCTGTTTTTTCTTTGAACTCATAGAGTTCTTTTTCAAGCCTTCCAAGTCTTTCTTTCATTAAGAAAACGCAATCGTCTTCATCAGCAAAACCTCGTACAATGTCTTCTGCAAATGCTCTGCATGTAGGAGAACCGCATGAACCACAATCGAGTTTTGGAAGCCCATCATAAATTTCCTCAATGCGTTCCATCTTCTGCATTGCAATTTCAAAATTCTCATCAAGCTTTGAATGTTGTCTTGCTTCAACAATTTTCTGCCATTTAACAGATTCTGCATCTGCATTTATAACATTGTTTATTACATTTTGCTTTTTAGACTGAAGAGCAATTCTCCTTGAAGCAAGGAATGAATTGGCTATACAAAGTGCTCCACCGGCACACCCGTTTATACAAGCTGAAAGTTCAATAAAATCAACAGCATTAAGTTTGCCATATTCTATTTCTTCTAAAACCTGTATTACATGATGTATACCGTCAACAGCAATGTAATCTTCAACACCTGTTCCTTTACATTCACCGCCGCTTTTTGCCCAGAAGATACCTTCACTTCCTGCAACAGCAAGTTCTTTTTCCACCTCGATTTTATCAATAAGAGGATAAATTTTTGCAAAAGCATCTTTTACTGCTATTGCACCTGAAACACTTGATTTCTCAACAGTAAGCGGTGCTTTAATGCTTGTAACTTTAGCAGGACAAGGTGTTATAAAGAAAACTCCGATTTCTTCGTCTTTAAGGCCTGTTTTCTTAATTGCTTCTTCTCTTGCAAATCTTGCAGATGCTTCCATTGGTGAAATCACCGGCAAAATATTTTCAAGTAAATTTGGAAAGCGTTCACGAATAAGTCTTAAAACCGCAGGACAAGCAGAGCTTATAACAGGTTTTTTGCATTCGCCTTGTGATAATATCTGTCTTGTCGCAGCACTTACATATTCAGCACCTCGAGCAACTTCAAATACATCATCAAAACCTATTTTAAGAAATCCGTTAAGTATACGGTTAACACTTATTTCACATACGAACTGACTGTAAAATGTGGGTGCAGGTATAGCAATATTGAACTTAAAGTTTTTAAGCATATCAAAACTGTCAGTAGTAACAATTTTTGCATGTGACTGACAAAGTCTTACACATTCACCGCAATCAATACAGCGTTCTTTTATTATTTTGGCTTTTCCATTTTGTACTCTTATTGCCTCAGTTGGGCAATGAGTTATACAATTGGTACAACCAAGACACTTTTCTTTATTTAGAGTAACCGAATGGAAATATTCCATGATTATCCCTGTCTTTCTGCCTGCATATTTGTCATTGTATTCCTGCTCGCAGGCAAGCAGGAGACATTAAAACTAAAGATTTACTACAAGAGTAATTACTGTTCCCTTACCGGGTGCAGTATCTATTATCATGTCATCTGTATATTTTTTAATATTAGGCAATCCCATACCCGCACCGAATCCAAGTTCCCGAATTCTGTCACCTGCTGTTGAATATCCTTCTTGCATAGCAAGCTCAATATTAGCTATACCAGGGCCATGATCACGGAATGTTACAGAAATTTTATTGCTCTGAATTTCAGCTTCACATTCTCCTCCACCGCCATGTATGATTGTATTAATTTCAGCTTCATACATTGCAATCGAGACTCTGCGTATGACATCTGGAGAAACTCCGATTTTTTTCATAACAGATTTGAAATCACTTGATGCCTCACCTGCAAGAGAAAAATCAGTTCCTGAAATAATATATTTTTTAATCATCGCAGTTTCCCGTTAATCCTTCGCTATAAAGTTTACCGCAAGAAAGATAAAGGGGATACTCTGTTGAAAGAATAGTTATTCCCTTTTCTTTTGCAAGTTCAACTACATCATCTGTAGGAACTTTTCCTCTTACGAAGCAAACAGCAAGAATATCCATCATTTCAGCGGTACGAATAACCTGTGAGTTTATAAGACCTGTAAGCAGTAACGACTGATCTTTAACAAAAGCCAGAACATCGCTCATAAGATCACATCCGCAAGCTGTGTGAATATCTTTCTGTGACAACAAGTTTTCATCTTCACCCGTCAACACACCGGCATTTAAGAGTTTTTTAATATCAGATAACAGCATATTATTTGCTCCTTAGTTATATTTAGCGAGAATATCATCTACATCATCTACTGTAAGACGACCATAAACTTCTTCGTTAACTGTAAGTACAGGTGCGAGACCACATGCACCGATACATCTTGTAGCCTCAAGTGAGAACTTACCGTCTGGTGTGCATTCACCCACTTCAATGTTTAAGAGTTGTTTAAATTTGTCAATAATATCGCCTGAGCCTTTAACATAACATGCTGTGCCAAGACAGACAGCAATATTGTATTTTCCCTTTGGATAAAGAGAAAACTGTGCATAGAACGTTACAACGCCGTAAACTTTTGAAAGCGGTACATCAAGACCTTCCGCAATCATTGTCTGAACTTCGATCGGCAAGTAACCATAGATTTCCTGAGCTTCATGAAGCACTGGAATCAAAGCACCTTTTGAATCTTTGTATTTTGCGATAACTTCCATAAGTTTCGCTTCCTGCTCTTTTGTTCCGTTAAATGCAGGTACTTGTTTTTCTGACATTTTTATGCCCCCTTTTTAATAATTGCATTAACACTTGACATTATATCACAAATATATACAAAAAGCTATACTTTATATGAAATAAAATCAATATATTTTTAGTATAAATGTTCGTAATTAACAGTATTTTTATGAAAAATGATAAATGTGCAACCCCACCTTGTGAGATTGCACATTTATAGTTATTCTATTACAATTTTATAGTGTTTTTTCTTACCAACTCTTACAATTGGATCGCCATTTGCAAAATCTGCTTCTGTGAGTTTAAAATCAATAGCTTCAACGCGGGCATCATTTACATAAACACCGCCCTGCTGGATAAGTCTTCTGCCTTCACCTTTAGATGGAATTGCTTTTCCTTCAGTAAGAATATCAATAAGAGGCTTTTCTATATCAGCCTTTGCAATTACAATTGTAGGAGCATTTGCGTCTGCGGAACCTTTAGTGAATAAAGCCTCTGCAGCAGCCTTTGCTTTATTAGCTTCTTCTTCACCATGAACAATTTTTGTTATTTCATACGCAAGAAGTGCTTTTACTTCATTAAGCTGAGCACCTTCGTAGCTTTCGTATTTTTTAAGTTCTTCAACAGGTATGAATGTAAATATTTTAATAAGCTTATTTACATCATTATCAGCTACATTTCTCCAATACTGATAGAATTCATAAGGTGTGCATTTTTCAGCATCAAGCCAAAGTGCACCTTTTTCTGTTTTACCCATTTTTTTACCTTCTGAAGTTGTAAGAAGCTGCATTGTTAATCCATATACTTCTTTACCCTGGAATTTTCTTACAAGGTCAATACCGCCAAGAATATTAGACCACTGATCATCTCCACCAACTTCAAGGTTACAGCCATATTCTCTGTTAAGCTGTAAAAAGTCATAGCTCTGCATAAGCATATAGTTAAATTCAATAAATGAAAGACCTTTTTCGAGTCTTGTCTGGAAACATTTTGCACGAAGCATTTCATTTACAGAAAAATGAACACCTATTTCTCTTAAAAATTCAATGTAATTGAGTTTTAATAACCAATCGCCATTATCAACCATAATAGCTTTTCCATCTGAAAAATCAATAAATCTTGAAAGCTGTTCTTTGAATTTTGCACAGTTAGCCTCAATTTCAGGTCTGCCCATAATTCTTCTCATATCAGTCTTGCCTGTAGGGTCACCAACCATAACAGTTCCGCCACCAATAAGTGCAATAACTTTATTTCCTGCATCCTGAAGATGCTTCATAGCAATCATTACAAGGAGATGTCCTACATGCAAGCTATCTGCTGTAGGGTCAAAACCCACATAAAAAGTAGCCTGTCCGTTATCAACAAGTTCCTTAATTTTTTCTTCATTTGTCATCTGTGCAAGCATACCTCTTGCACGTAATTCTTCAAATTTACTCATATCTATAACTCCTCTGTTAATTAAAGTTTCCTTTGACAAGTTCATTAATATCTAAGTCAAAGCTTTCGCCATTTTCCATATTTTTGCATTTCGCCTTCATAGAAGTAACCTCATCATCACCCAAAACAATTGAGAATTTAGCACCTATTTTATCAGCATATTTCATCTGTGCTTTTACAGATTTTCCCAAATGGTCAAATTCAGCAGAAATATTGTTCTTTCTCAAAGCTGTAACACACTTAAAAGCAAGTGCAGTTGCAGTATCACCCATTGATGCTATATAAAGCGTTGGAGCAGGTTTTTCTGTCATTACAGCATTCTGTTTCTGCACTATGCTGATAAGTCTTTCAAGACCTATTGAAAAACCAATGCCAGGTGTTGATGGCCCGCCAAGCTGTTCAATGAGTCCGTCATATCTGCCACCGCCACAAACAGTAGACTGGGCACCCAAATCTTCAGATTTGATTTCAAATACAGTTTTTGTGTAATAATCAAGTCCTCTTACGAGACCTGTATCAACCATATAATCTATACCAAGAGCTGAAAGAGCTTTTTTAAGTGTTTCAAAATGATTTACACAATCCTCACAGAGTACACTGTCAACTGTAGGAGCATCTTTTAAAATTTCCTGACAATCACTGTTTTTGCAGTCAAGAACTCTTAATGGGTTTCTGTCTATTCTGTCCATGCAAAGTCCACAAAGACTTTCTTTTTTGCTGTTAAGGAAATTCTTAAGCACCTCATTATACTTTTTACGGCACTCTACACATCCAATTGAATTTATATAAAGTTTTAATCCTTTGACACCTGCTGAAGACAATAATTCCATTGCAAGAGTTATAACTTCAGCATCTGTATAAGGAGAATTACTTCCGAAATTTTCTACACCAAACTGTCTGAATTCTCTGAATCTTCCTGCCTGTGGTCTTTCATACCTGAAACAGGAAATAAGATAGCACATTTTTGCCGGAAGAGCCTGTGCATAAAGGCTATGTTCAATAAAGCTTCTTACTGTTGAAGCTGTTCCTTCAGGTCTTAATGTAATACTTCTGTCACCCTTATCATTAAAGGTATACATTTCTTTTTGAACAACATCAGTTGTATCCCCTACGCCTCTGTTAAAAAGCTCTGTATGTTCAAATGTCGGAAATCTGATTTCATTATATCCAAAATTTCTGCAAATTGACATCATTTTGCTTTCAATGTCCTGCCAAATATAAGACTCATCAGGCAAAACATCGTGAGTACCTTTAGGGGCAAGAATTTTAGTATCTTTCATAATTAATCCTCTTTGTCTTTAGATTTGTGTATTGAATAAATTATAACCGTAAGTCCTGCTGCAAGCAAAATCAATGCGCTTGATACGGAATAAACAGTTTTATTAATTATCTTTGCGGAAGTAAGAAAATTTACCAAACCGCAAAAATAAGAAAATATCGCAAAAAGCAAAGGTAAAATACCAATTGTTGTCCTTCTAATAAAATATAGTATCAATAGCACTGCACTGACAGACATAAAAATATATCCGTACATTTCATATGTATCAGCCGAGAACCATGATGCCATAACTACACATATACTTAGAAAGTCCAAAATAGTAAGTACTGCAAAAACATTTTTTCTATACAAAATATAAAATATTATGAACAAAATAAAAAGTGAAACTGCATAAATAATATAAGCATATGCAGAAAGCATTGGTAAAACCTTTAAAAGTACAGATGCACAACCTGGCAATAATAAAACAAGGCCTATATTGCGTGCAATTGCAGAACCTGTAAATCTGTCATATACAAGCAAAGCCACTGCTCCAATAACAGGAATAAAATCATATATGCTCAAGTTAACAAGTTCAAGAACCATAGTTGCCGCTACAATGCACATTAAAATCCCAAGCATAATCATAATATTTTTTTGTAATTTACTCATTTCAGTCACCTCTTTACATTATCAAACAAGCAACTCTCAACGTATTTTAACACACTTTCCCAAAATAAACAAGGTTATAATGCTAAATTTTCAAGAATAGCAAGTATTCTGTCTTTTCCTTCACCGGTTTCAGAAGAAAACGAAATGAAGTGCTCATCATCCACAATCATAATTTCTTTAATTAAATTAAGTGATTGCTGTTTTTGTGATGGTTTTAATTTATCAGATTTTGTAGCAACAACATAAAAATTTTTAGAATAAGCTCTTATCCATTTGAGCATTATTATGTCATCTTCTGAAGGCTCATGACGAGAATCAACAAGCAAAAATATTGCTTTCATACAATTTCTTGACTTAAGATAGAACTCTATCATTCCGCCCCATTTTTCTTTTTCTTTCTTTGAAACCTTCGCATATCCATATCCTGGTAAATCAACAAGCATAAGCTTTTTATCTATTGAATAAAAATTTATTGTTGTTGTCTTTCCAGGTTTTGAGCTTACTCTTGCAAAATTTTTTCTGTTAAGAATTTTGTTAATGAGGGATGATTTTCCAACATTAGAACGCCCAACCATTGCAAGCTCAGGAAGTTCACCCTTTGGATACTGTTTATCTGATACTGCTGATATAATAAATTCCGCATTATGAAGATTCATACTTTACTCCTTGTTTAACGCAATTTTTAATACTTCTTCAATTCTTTTTACATAATGGATGTTAAGATTAAACTTAACACCTTGTTTTTCATATTCTTCTACATCTTTTTTGTTGGAAAAAGGAACAATAACATCTGTTAATCCCTTTCTTGATGCCGCAAGAAGTTTTTCCCTTACTCCGCCAATAGGAAGCACACTGCCATTTAGGGTTATTTCACCTGTCATAGCAAGTTTTGGCATAGGTTTTACACCTGTTATTGCAGAAACAACAGCAGTTGTTATTGTTATACCAGCCGATGGACCATCCTTTGGAACTGCACCTTCAGGGAAATGAATATGAAGGTCACATTTCTTAAAGAATTCGTGGTCTGCATCAAGTTTTGGCAATAAAGATTTAACCACAGACATACTTAAGTTCACAGATTCCTTCATAACCTCACCAAGATTACCTGTTATGTCTACTTTGCCTGCTCCGGGAACAGCACCAGCTTCAACTTTAAGTACATCTCCTCCGAACATTGTCCAGGCAAGACCATTTACAATTCCGACTTCTGCTTTAATTTTACTGTCTTCATCTTTGTATAAAGGTTTTCCTAAAAGATTTTCAAGGTTTCTGGCTGTTACTGAAAACTTATCATCTTTCAGTAATGCTCTTATACTTTTATTGCATATTGTTGATATACATCTTTCAAGTTGTCTTACCCCTGTTTCTCTTGTATAATCTTCAATAATTTTTAGCAATACACTGTCTGAAATTTTCAATGAATGTATTTTATGAAGTTTAAGTTGTTTTGGTATAAGATAATCTTTAGCAATAGTTAATTTTTCAGGTACAGTATAACTTTCAAGTTCTATTATATCCATTCTGTCACGAAGCGGATACGGTATTTCTGAAAGGTCATTAGCAGTTGCTACAAATAATGTTTTAGATAAATCAAATGGTATAGAAATATAATTATCTGTAAACATTTTATTCTGTTCAGGGTCAAGCACTTCAAGAAGTGCAGATGTAGGATCACCTCTGAAATCATTGCTTAACTTATCTATTTCATCAAGAAGAAATACAGGGTTATTACACTTACATCTTAAGTATGCTGAAATTATCTTGCCGGGCATTGCACCCACATATGTTTTTCTGTGACCTCTTATCTCACTTTCATCTTTAACACCGCCAAGAGAAATTTTAACAAATTTTCTTCCAAGAGACTGTGCAACTGAACTGGCAATAGATGTTTTACCAACACCAGGAGGACCAACAAGACAAATAATACTTCCATTATAATCATTGTTATAAATTCTTGCGGCAAGATTATCAAGTATTCTTTCTTTAACTTTGTACATTCCAAAGTGGGAATCATTTAAAATTTTCTCTGAATTTTCAAAAGATATATAATCAGAATGTTCATTATTCCAAGGCAACTTAAGAACTGTATCAAGATGCGTTTTAAGCACTCCGTATTCCTGAGACATAGCACCAACATACGAAAGCTTTTTTGATTCATTTATAAGTTCTTCTTCATATTGATTTTCAAGTTTCAGTGCATAGATTTTATCCTCAAGTTCCAATTCATCTTCCTGAGCATCAAAGCCCATACCAAGCTCGTCTTTAATTACTTTGAGTTTTTCCCTGAGATAATATTCTTTCTGATTTTTGTCTACATTTTCATTAACATTCTTATCTATTATTTTTTCATACGCAAATATGTTGATTTCTTTAGTAAGGGTTACTATCAGACTTTCAAGTCTTTTTTTGACATCAGTTTCACTAAGAAGTTTTTGTAATTCATGGATAGTAACATTTAAGGTACTGCAAATAACATCAGCTACTGCCGATGGTTTAGTAATGTTTAAAACCGCCTGAGGTGATTTTATATATTTTTTTGTGTAATCCATATATTCAATATATAGATTTCTTGCTTTTCTGCAAAGTGCAGCAATTTCTATATCGTTTTCATCATTGTTTGTATCAGACAAATATGATGCAATGCAGGTAAAATACTCGTTTCCTGAAAGAATGTCGCAAACAGTTGCCCTGTTTATACCTTCTGCTATAACACGGTATATTTTTTCGTTTACTTTAACAACCTGTTTTACTCGTGAAATTGTGCCTGTTGTATATATATCTGAAGATGTTATATCTTCTTTGTCTGCATCTTTCTGTGCGCAGAAAACAACCATCTGATTGCTTTCCATAGCTTTTTTAAGAGCGTTGATGGATTTTTGTCTAACGGCATCAAACTGAATAGTCATACCAGGGAAAATTATTAATCCTCTCAGCGCTATTAATGGTAAACTTATGTCACTCATTTTTAACTCCATTATAAAAATGTGGAGAGGGTTATAAACCCACCCCACACATAAATTTAAATTATTCTTCTGTTGCTTCTGCTACAGTTTCTTCAACAGCTTCAGCTGTTTCTTCTGCAACTTCTTCAACAACAGGTTCTTCCTGAATTAAAGCTCTGATGCTTAATCCAACTTTCTTTGTTTCATAGTTAAGTTCAATAACTTTAGCTTCAACTTCTTCACCAACTGTTAACACATCAGCAGGTTTGCCGATTTTACGGTTAGCAATCTGTGAAATATGAATTAATCCGTCAATACCAGGAATTACTTCAGCAAAAGCACCAAACGGTGTAAGTCTTACAATCTTACATTTAATTGTATCACCTTCACTGCAAACATCCTTAATTTTTACCCATGGATTATCTTCTTCTTTCTTGTAACCTAAAGAAACTTTACCTGTTTCTTTGTCAAATGAAAGAATTTTGACAGTGATTTCATCACCTGTTTTAACAATTTCACTTGGATGCTGATAGCTGTTCCATGAAAGTTCTGAAATATGAACAAGTCCATCAACACCACCGATATCAACAAAAGCACCAAAGTTTGTTACAGACTTAACAGTACCTTTAACTTCTTTGCCTTCTTCAACACCAGCCCAGAATGCTTCAAGTTTTGCTTTTCTTTCTTCATTTAATACAGCTCTTACAGAACCAACAAGCTTGCGTCTTCTTCTGTCCATATCAATGATTCTGAAAGTAACTTCTTTCTTAAGGAATTCATTTAAGTCCTGATTTCTCTTAAGTGATGCGAGTTTACCAGGAATAAATACTTTCTGACCGTATGCATATGCAATCATACCGCCGTTAACGATTTCAGTAACAGTACCTGTTACATTTTCTCCATTTTCAAATGCATCAACAATCTGTTGCTGAGCTGCATTCATCTGGAGTTTCTTTAATGATAAAGTAACATAACCGTCTTTGTCATTAACACGAACAACGAAAGCTTCAACTTCCTGTCCTACACTTAAAACATCTTCAATCTTAGCTAAAGGATCTAATGATACCTGATCTTCCGGTATAACACCGTCGTGCTTAGTACCAAGATCTACACTTGCTTCTTTAGGTGTAATCTTAATGATAGTACCTTTAACAATATCCCCTGTATTTAATGGTTTTAAAGTGTTTTCAAGAGCCTCCTCAAAATTTAATTCTTTTTCTTCCAACATTTTAATTACCTCCTTTATTATGTACGCCGGTGTTGAAGCACCTGCGGTAACACCAATCTTTTGTGCATCTTTAAATTCATTTGCAGTAAGCTCAGATGCGTTTTCTACCAACAAAACTTTTTTACAATATTTTGAGGCAATATCATAAAGTCGGTTGGTATTCGAGCTGTTTTTGCCACCTATTACAACAAACGTATCGCACACTTCACTTAACGCTACTGTTTCTGCCTGCCTTTCAGCTGTGGCAGAGCAAATAGTATCTATAATTTCAGCATTTTCATATTTTAGTTTTATGATAGAAGTTATTTCTTCAAATAATTGCTTTTCAAAGGTTGTCTGTGAAACAACAACAATCCTATCACCATCTGCAACATACTTTTGAGCATCTTCCACAGAAGATATAACCGTTGCATTATGACACCACCCAAGTATTCCGTCAACCTCTGGATGATTCTCATAACCCGTAACTATTATATTATAACCTAATTTTGAATATTTTTCAACATAATTATGAATTTTTTTTACAAAAGGACATGTTGCATCTAGAATTTCACATTCTTTTTTCTGCAATTCACTGATAATTTCTTTACTAACTCCATGTGTTCTTATTATAACTCTGGTCTTATCTTCAATACAATTTTTGTCGTTTACACAAAAAATTCCTTTTCTTTCAAGATTTTCAACAACACTTGGATTATGAATTAATGGTCCAAGTGTAACAGTTTTTCTGTCTTTTGCATTCTGATTCTCTGCAAGTTCAACCGCACGATTAACCCCATAACAAAATCCTGCAGTTTTTGCTAAGATAATTTTCATTTATTCCTCCAGATATTTTGATATAACCGAAAAAGCTTCAGCAGATACCCTCTCCATATCATCTTTGTCCATAGATGCATTTTCTGTAGAACATTCATCAAATATTTTAATTATAATTTTTGAGCCAATTTTAAATTTACCTTTTATCGCAATAGGAACAATAGGAACCTTTGACTTAATTGCCATGAAAGCCGCTCCGCCTTTTGCCTGTTCAGCTTCTGCAGATGTCATTCTTGTTCCCTGTGGAAAAATCCCGAGTATTTTATTATCTTTAAGTAATTTCAAGGCATGTTTGATTGCCTTAAGATCGTTCCCTCCTCTGTTGACGGGAAATGCACCAAAGGCTTTAAGCACACTGCCAACGAGTTTATTTCTGAAAAGTTCTTCCTTTGCCATAAAATTGATTTTTCCTTTAAAAAATGAAATCAGAAGAACAGGGTCATGCATAGACATATGATTTGCTATAACAACCGCCGCTTTATCATCTGGAAACTTTTCAATTCCTTCTATTTCAATTCTAAAGAATATTTTATAGTAAAGTCTCACGCACGCTAAAACAAAATTTTTCATATTATTTATCTCCGGTTTTTTCTGCAACAATATCATTAACAGCCTTAATTGATTCTTCAAGCGTCAGTTCACTTGTATCAAGTTCAATGGCATCATCTGCTTTTTTAAGAGGTGATATTTTTCTTTCAGAGTCATTTTTATCTCTTATTCTCATATCTTCAAGAACATCATCAAACATAACATCCTGACCTTTTTCAATCAATTCTTTATATCTTCTTTCTGCTCTTTTAACAGCAGATGCCGTAAGGAAAATCTTGATTTCAGCATTAGGGAGAACATTTGTACCAATATCTCTGCCATCCATAATAACATCAATTTTTTCACTCATTTCTCTCTGCATATCTACAAGCTTAACTCTTACAGAGCCAATAGCACCAACTTTTGATGCCGCTGACGATACACTTGGAGTTCTTATTTCTGTTGATACATCTTTACCGTTTAAAATTACATGCTGTGTACCTTTAATGTAAACAAGTTCTATTTGAACATTATCAAGAAATGGCATAATATCTTCACAGCCATTTTCTATATTAATATTGTTTTCAAGTGCAAATAATCCAATAGCTCTGTACATAGCACCTGTATCGATGTATGTATAGTTAAGTTTTGCAGCAACTGCCTTTGCTATTGTGCTTTTGCCTGCCCCTGAAGGTCCGTCAATTGCAATTTTCATATTTATAACCCCCTATATACTTTCTCCGGCTTTTCTGCCGGTTGAAAACGCTATCTGCAAATTATATCCGCCGGTATATGCATCTACATCTATCACTTCGCCACAAAAATACAGTCCATTAATCAGTTTGGATTCCATCGTTGAGGGATTGATTTCATTTACAGCTATCCCGCCTCTTGTGATGATTGCTTCATCAATAGGTCTTAATCCTTTAACTGATACTGTAAGATTTTTAAGAGTGTTGCGAAGATTTTCTCTTTCTTCTTTAGTTATGAGATTTACTTTTTTGTGTGCCTCAATTCCACTTAATTTAATTATGACAGGTATTAATTTTTTAGGCAAAAGTTCATCAAGTGCATTTGAAAAATTCTTGTTTGAAAAGTTTTCAAAGTCTCTTAACAATCTTTTATCTAATGTTTTATCATCAAGTGCAGGCTTTAAGTCTATAATTAATTTATAATTACTCTTATCTCTTATATGTGCACTTGCACTAAGTATTACAGGACCTGATACTCCGAAATGAGTAAATATCATTTCACCGAAATCACTGAATACTTCCTTATTTTCTTTAACAAGACTTATCCTTATATTTCTAAGCGAAAGTCCCTGTAACTCTTTGCACCAGCCTTCTTTAATTTCAACAGGAACAAGAGAAGGTCTTATTTCTGTTACTTTATGCCCTATCTCTTTTGCAAGCTTATATCCATCGCCGGTAGAACCTGTTAGCGGATATGATTTTCCTCCTGTTGCAATAATAACATTGTCGGCAAAGTATTCCCCATTTGCACATTTAACTCCTGTGACAACACCATCAGCAGTCAGAACTTTTAAAGCTTTATCCTTTTTTGCAGATACTTTTGTGTCTTTAATAAATTTAATCATTGCATTCACAACATCTATTGCTTTTTCTGATTTAGGGAAAACACGTCCACCGCGTTCCTCCACAGTTTCAACACCAAGTGAGTTGAAAAATTCTATAACGGAGTAATTGTTGAAATTATAATAAGAACTGAACATAAATTTACTGTTTTCAGGCAAATTATCGAAAAATGTTTCATCATCTGCCGTGTTAGTTATGTTGCATCTTCCCTTACCTGTTATTCTCAGTTTCTTACCGAGCATATCATTTTTTTCAAGAAGCAGAACTCTTTTACCTCTTTGTGACGCAGTTCCTGCCGCCATCATTCCTGCAGGACCGCCGCCAATTACTATAACATCATATTTTTCCATATTATTTGTAGACATTGTATTCTTTCCATATATCTTCAAGTCTGTCAAAAGTATCTTTAATTTCACAAGTTTTATTCATTCCAAGTGAAATAATTAATGCATTTATTATACTTAGCGGAGCAACCAGAGAGTCAACAAAGGAAACCATACCGCTTTCAGCAAGAAGTGCCACATCACTGTATTCGACAAGAGGTGAAACCTTTGAATCAGTTACCGAAATAACAGTTGCATTTTTAGATTTCGCATACTGAAGAGCTTTAACCGTTCTGTTTGAATATCTAGGAAACGATATTCCTATCAGAGCATCGCCCTCACCAATACGCATAATCTGTTCAAACACTTCACTTACGCTTGTTGTGCTTATTACTCTTACATCATCAAATAAAAGATTAAGATAAAATCCCAAGAAAGACGCAAGTGCACTTGAACTTCTTACACCTATGATATATATCTTTTTTGCATCGGATATGGCTTGTACAGCTCTTTCAAAGAGGTCTTTATCCATCTGTTCATAAGTTGTTTTTAAAATTGAAATATCTGAATTCATAACAAGAGACAGGATATCTCTGCTTTCAAGATGCTCAGATGCCTGTTCAAATCTTTGCAAAGCTGTGAGTTTTCCCTTTACCGTTTCCTGGAGAGCCTGCTGAAATTCAGGGTATCCATCAAAACCAAGTGCATTTGCAAATCGAACAACTGTAGATTCGCTCACACCTGTTTCATCAGCAATTTTAGCAGCAGTCATAAAAACAGCTTTGTTATAATGATTTATTATAAAGTCTGCAATTTTCTTCTGTCCTTTGCTGAAAGATGCTTTATTCAGTTCAATATTTTTTAAAATATCGCTCATAATTTACCTCATCAACCTTTTTACTTCTTCAGGATTGAGATATCTCCATTTTCCATAAGGAAGATTACCAAGCTTAATATCCCCGATTGCTGTTCTCATAAGGTCACAAACAGGATGTCCGACTGCTTCGCACATTCTTCTTACCTGTCTGTTTTTGCCCTCTGTTATTGTAATTTCAAGAAGTGTTGTTTTGTCAGGATAAAACTCTTTAATTTCAACCTTTGCAGGTTTTGTCATGCCGTCCTCAAGTTTTACACCTTTTCGCAAAGTAAACAATGCTTGTTTTTCAACAAAACCGCCTTTAACTCTTGCAAGATAGGTCTTAGTGATTTTATTTGAAGGATGTGTTATTATATTGGCAAATTCACCGTCTGTAGTAAGAAGTAAAAGTCCCTCTGTATCAATATCAAGACGACCTACAGGGAAAATACGCACATCAAGGTCTTTCTTGATTAAATCAACCACATTATCTCTGCCTTTTTCATCTTTGGCTGTAGCAACGATTCCTCTTGGCTTGTTAAGCATTATATAATATTTCTCAGCAGATTTTTTAACTCTTTTTCCGTCCAGCTCAATAACATCGTTTTCTTCATCAACCTTATCACCAAGCTTCGCCGACACTCCGTTTACTTTTACTCTGCCCTCTTCAATTATTTCCTCGCATTTGCGTCTTGAAGCTATACCGCAGGATGCAAGAAATTTCTGCAATCTTTCTATCATAAACTACCAACCTTGTATTTGTTTTCAATCTAAGGTATTATATCACAATTCAAAACTATAATCAATAGTTTTTTAATATAAAATACCCCTGCGTTGTAATCCGCAGGGATATTAATTAATCTTCCATCTGTCTTCCTAAAAATACTGCAGCGGTTTTTGCAAGTTTATATTCGGTTTCTGTCAAAACATCAGGTGCATTTTCAGAAACAAACACAACCGAACCGATGATATCACCCTCCGCAATAATCGGTATGCAGATATTAACAATATAGTTATCATTGCTTTGCATTAACTTATATTTTTTATCATCAGGATGCTGAAGAACATAATCTTCTCTTTCTGTAATAAATGTAACAATATCTTCTGTTATCTTCTGCTCAATAATATCTTTTTTAGGTGCACCTGACACTGCTATAACCACATCAGAGTCAGTTATGCACACACTTTTACCTGATGTTTTGTATAAAGCCTCCGCATAATGTGATGCAAAATTACCAAGCTCACCGAGAGGCGAATATTTTTTAAAAATCACTTCACCTTCTGAATCTGTATATATCTCAAGAGGGTCCCCTTCTCTTATTCTCATAGTTCTGCGGATTTCTTTTGGTATAACAACTCTGCCGAGGTCATCAATTCTTCTTACAATTCCTGTAGCTTTCATATATAAATTGCTCCTTTTGCATTAATTTTACAAAATTATTATCTGCAACAAGGAAATTTTTATGTAAAGAAAAAATTGGCATAATGATTTACTTAAATTAAAATTTATGATATACTTCATTATGTACAGTTCATAATAATAAAAGAAAGCAAGGTAGAATAAAATGATAATTGATACACATATACACGCTTTTACTGACAAAATTGCAGAAGTAGCTATCCCAAAGCTTGCAAAAGTTTCAAATTTAACACCGACTACAGACGGAACCATTAACTCAGCAATCGAATTATTAAATAAGGACAATATAGATTATGGCATTGTTTTACCTATCGCTACAAAACCATCACAACAAACAACAATTAATAACTGGGCTAAATCAGTATATAAAGACAAAATTATATCTTTCGGTACTGTTCACCCACTTGCAGAAGATGCACTTGACGAACTTGAAAGAATTAAGTTTTTAGGATTAAAAGGTGTAAAACTACACAATGATTATCAGGAAGTTTTTTTATTTGATAATGTTAACATTAAGATATACAAGAGGATGGAAGAGCTTGACCTGCCTGTGGTTTTCCATATGGGATATGACCCTGTTTCACCTAAAGTTCACAGAGCAATGCCTTATGACTTGTTGTGGCTTCACGAAAAATTCCCCAAGTTAAAAATAATAGGTGCTCATATGGGTGGTATTAATACTTGGGAGTCAGTTTATTTTTATCTAGCAGGAGTTAAAAACATTTATCTCGACACTGCTTTTTGCGGCGGCAGACTCAATGAAGAATTATATGCAAAAATTATAAAAAAACATGGAGCAGATAATATTCTCTTTGCAAGTGACCTTCCCTGGAGCAGACCATCAGATGAAAAAGCTGTAATTGATGCCTTGCCCCTTACAGATGGTGAGAAAGAAAAAATATTTTATAAAAACGCAGTAGAACTTTTAAAATTATTTTAAAATGCTTGACACCGTTTTTTATTTGTGCTATATTTATAAGAAATTGAAGGAGATAATTCTATGAAGAACTTATTTAAAGTTGCATACTTTTATTACTTTTACTTTATTATTTCTAAAGTAAGAGTAATTTCTGCTACCGTTTAATAAGTTTTTATATTATTATAAATCTTTTAACCTCAGCAGTTATTACACTGTTGAGGTTTTTATAATTCAGGAGGGTAAATTATGATAGTTGTAGTAAAAAACGATTGTGAAAAAAAAGGATTTGATAATCTTATAGAATGGCTTGAAGATCAGAACGTAACGGTACATATTTCAAAAGGTGAATTTCAGACAGTTCTTGGTCTTGTAGGTGATACCAGCAATATTGATATTGAATTAATTGAAGGCCTTGACATTGTTGAAAAAGTTGCAAGAATAAGTGAACCATTTAAAAATGTTAACAGAAAATTTCATCCTGACAATTCAATAATCAAGATTAATAATAATGTTTCTGTTGGCGGAAAAGATTTTTCAATAATAGCAGGTCCCTGCTCTGTTGAATCAGAAGAGCAAATAATTGAGGTTGCTACAAAAGTAAAAGCAGCCGGAGCAACAATGCTTCGCGGCGGAGCATTTAAGCCGAGGACTTCTCCATATGATTTTCAGGGACTGAAAGCAGAAGGTATTGAACTGTTACTTGAAGCTAAAAAAACAACAGGACTTCCAATTGTAACAGAAATTATGAATGCAAATCACCTTCCCTTGTTTGAAGATGTTGATGTTATTCAGGTTGGTGCAAGAAATATGCAAAACTTTGAACTTTTAAAAGAGTTGGGCAAAACAAACAAACCAATTCTTTTGAAAAGAGGACTTGCCAATACTCTAAAAGAATTATTAATGAGCGCTGAATATATTGTTGCAGGAGGTAATGAAAATATTATTCTTTGTGAAAGAGGTATAAGAACATTTGAAACCTTTACAAGAAACACCCTTGACCTGTCAGCAATACCAATGCTTAAAGAATTAACACATTTTCCAATTATAGTTGACCCAAGCCACGCTTCAGGAATTGCAAGACTTGTTAAACCTATGGCTCTTGCATCAGCTGCAGCAGGTGCAGATGGTCTTATGATCGAGGTTCACAACGACCCTGCAAATGCTCTTTGTGACGGTGCTCAGTCTTTAACTCCTGAGCAATTTGCAGATGTGGCATCAAATGTCAGAAAAATTCTCGAGGTGATTAAATAATGACAATCGGCATAGTTGGTCTTGGTTTAATTGGCGGTTCTTTTGCCAAAAGCTTCAAAAAAAACGGAAATCACAATATACTGGGCTACGATATAGATGAATCAGTAATCTCAAAAGCTAAGCTTATTAAAGCAATAGATGAACCATTAACTGTTGATAATATTAAAAATTGTGGCTATATAATTATAACAGCCTATCCCACAGCAACAATTGACTTTTTACATAATTATGCAGAACATATAAAAAATGATACAATCGTCTTTGATTGTTGCGGAACAAAAAGAATGGTTTGCAACGAATGTTTTGAAATCGCACAAAAATACGGTTTCAAATTTGTTGGCGGACATCCCATGGCAGGAACACAGTTCAGCGGTTTAAAAAACTCAAGAAATGATATGTTTAAAAATGCAAATATGATACTGGTTCCTGACAAGAACGAAGAAATAACAACACTTGAAACAATCAAAAAACTTCTTACTGATATAGGCTTTAAGAGTGTTACTGTAAGTACAGCCGAGAAGCATGACAAAATCATTGCATACACTTCCCAACTTGCACATATCGTTTCAAATGCGTATGTTAAAAGTCCAAATTCACGAGTACATAAAGGGTTTTCAGCCGGAAGCTATAAAGACTTAACAAGAGTTGCAAAATTAAATCCTGGAATGTGGACTGAGTTGTTTATAGAAAATAAAGATAATATTCTTTTCGAACTTGATAACATTATTGAACAACTGGGCAAATACAAAACAGCAATAGCTAATGAAAACCAAGACGAATTATACAACCTTCTTCTTGAAGGAAGCAATATCAAAGAAGAAACTTCAAACAATTAGGAGAATACAATGAAAAAGATTGAAATTAATGTATCTAAACCTTATAATGTATTGATAGGTAAAAATCTGCTTGACAAAATCGGTTCTTTATCACGACCCTTGTGCAACGGAAATAAAGCAATGATAATAACAGACGACAATGTTGAATCGCTTTATTATGAGGCAGTTAAAGATTCACTTGAGAATTCAGGTTTTCAGGTATATAAATATGTTATAGCAAACGGTGAAGCATCAAAGAACAGTACAAATTTTATTAAAATATTAAATACATTAGCAGAATATCGCTTTACAAGAACAGACACCTTATTTGCACTTGGCGGTGGAGTTGTTGGTGATCTTACCGGTTTTTGCGCATCAGTTTACCTCAGAGGAATTTCTTTTATTCAGATTCCTACTACACTCCTCGCGGCAGTAGACTCATCAGTTGGTGGCAAGACAGCCATAGACCTTGATGCAGGAAAAAACCTAGCTGGTGCATTTTATCAACCAAAACTTGTATTGTTTGATATGAATACACTTAATACACTGTCAGATGAAATTTTTTCAGACGGTATGGCAGAAGTTATTAAATATGGTATGATATATGATAAAGAATTGTTTAATAATCTTAAAAGGAAACAAATTACTGAAGATATTATTTCTCGTTGCGTAGAAATTAAAAGAGATGTAGTAATGGTTGATGAATTCGATAATGGCTTAAGAAAAATACTTAATTTTGGTCACACAATGGGTCACGCAATAGAAAAATGCAGTAATTTCCAACTTACTCACGGAACTTGCGTTGCAATAGGGATGGCACTTATTACAAAATATGCAGTTAAAGCTGGGAAATGCAGTAATGACTGCTATGATGAACTCTGTGAAGTTGCACAGCTTTACAATCTTCCGACTGAATGTGATTACTCTTCTGATGTGCTTTTCAATTCGGCTACATCAGACAAAAAGCGTGAAGGAGACAAGTTGAGTATAATTCTTCCTCTGCGTATTGGTAAATGTATTATAGAAGATATTAAAGTTTCAGATTTTTCTGATATAATAAATATTGCTATCGAAAGGTAATAATATGGAAATAACACTTAAAAAAAATACAATTAAACATATAACATATGCTCCCCCATCAAAATCTGTATATCACAGAGCTTTGATATGTGCTTTTCTTGCTGAAAAGGAAACTACAATAACTCCTTATTCAAATTCTGATGATATACTTGCAACTATTAATTGTTTGCGTGCTCTTGGAGCTGAAATAACTGAAAACAAAAGCGGATATACCGTTAAGGCAGCAAGAAAAGTTACAGAAGCGGTTCTTGATTGTAAAGAATGTGGCTCCACATTAAGATTTATGATACCGATTTGTGCTGCACTTGGAGTTAATGCATATATACAAGGTAGTGACGGTCTTGCAAGAAGACCGATAGCCCCCTTAGACAGTATTCTTGAAAATAACGGCATAACTATCACTAAAGAAAATGAGCAACTAAGCATACCCATTAAACTTTACGGAAAATTAACAGGTAATGCTTTTGAAGTTCCCGGGAATATCAGTTCACAATATATAACAGGTATGTTATTAGCATTGGTTGCAAGAAAAGAAGATGCAATACTTAAAATCACTGATAAAATTGAATCTGCTCCATATATTGATATAACTGTTAACATTCTTAAATCATTTGGATTTATTATTGACAAGCTTTCAGAAAGAGAATATCATATAAAAAGTGAAAGAAATACCTCTCCTGACACCTACAATGTTGAAGGCGATTTTTCAAATGCAGCATTCTGGCTATGTGCAGGTGCAATAGCAGACAAAGACTCGGTTCTTACTTGTAAGGGCGTTAATCTCTCATCAAGTCAGGGCGATAAAAAAGTAATTGATGTGTTAAAGAATTTTGGTGCAAATATTGAAGTTGCTGACAACACAATTCAGGTAACATCAAGCAAATTGCACTGTACAGAAATTGATGCATCAGACATACCAGACCTTGTTCCTGTTCTTTCAGTTGTTGCATCAGTTGCAGAAGGCAAAACTATTATCAGAAATGTTGAAAGACTAACAATCAAAGAAAGCAACAGAGTTGTGTCAACAGTAAATATGATAAATGCTATTGGCGGAATTGCGTCATATGACGAAAGTAACATATACATATCAGGTGTTGAAAGCTTATCAGGCGGTACAGTTGATTCTGTAAACGACCATAGAATTGCGATGTCGGCTGCTATTGCATCCACAGTTTGCACAGAGGAAGTAACAATACTAGGTGCTGAAGCTGTAAACAAATCATATCCTACTTTTTTTCAGGAGTTTAAAGAATATACTAAGGAGTAAATTAAATGTCTATTTTAGGAACAAATTTGAAAATTAATATTTTTGGCGAGTCCCATGGAAACGCTATAGGTGTATGCATAGATGGTTTCCCTGCAGGATTCCAGATAGATACAAATGAACTGAATAACTTTATGAAAAGAAGAGCACCTGGTCAAAATAACATTTCCACGCCTAGAAAAGAAGCTGACAGAGTTGAATTTCTTTCAGGTGTGGTAAATAACAAAACCTGCGGTTCAACCATATGTGCTGTTATAAATAATTCAGACCAACATTCAGGTGATTACAATAATCTCCTTGATATTCCTCGTCCTTCCCACAGCGATTATGCCGCTTATATTAAATTCAAAGGACATAACGATATAAGAGGCGGTGGTAATTTTTCAGGAAGACTTACCGCTCCATTATGTATCGCAGGTGGACTTTGCCTGCAATACCTTAAAACAAAAAACATACATATCGGTGCACACATTTCTTCTATACATGGGATTTGTGATGATTTGTTTGATAAAGCCAATGTAACATATGAAAATTTTGTTGGAAACAAAGACTTTCCTGTTATTAATGACAAAAAAGGCAAGTTAATGATTGAAGAAATCTTAAAGGCAAAAGAAAACCTTGATTCTGTTGGCGGAACTGTTGAGTGTGCCATTACAGGTATGCCCGCAGGCTACGGTAATTCCCTGTTTGATGGTGTTGAAGGAATGCTTGCTAATGCAATATTTGGAATTCCTGCAGTTAAAGGTATAGAATTTGGGTCTGGTTTTGATGGTTCAAAGCTTCTTGGCTCTCAGAACAATGATGAATTCTATATAGAACACAATGCAGTAAAAACAAGAACAAATAACCATGGCGGTATTCTTGGAGGAATTACATCTTCAATGCCTGTTATTTTCAATGTTGCTTTTAAGCCTACACCATCTATTGCAAAAGAGCAGAACAGTGTTTCTTTAAAGAATAATGAAAATACAAAACTTATTATCAAAGGCAGACACGATCCTTGTATTGTCCAAAGAGCAGTTCCATGTGTAGAAGCCGCTGCGGCCGTTTGTATGACAGATCTATTATTCAGAGGTGAAATATGAAAGATTTAAATGAACTCAGAATTCAAATTGATTCTATTGATAAACAGATAGTTGATTTGTTTATCCAAAGAATGGATGTTGCTGAAAATGTAGCTAAATATAAAATAGAAAACAACAAACCTGTTTTTGATCAGGAGCGTGAAAGACAGCTTCTTAATAAAGTAGAAGACTTAGCAGGTGAAAAATACGGAAATTATGCCAGAAAACTTTATAATACGATGATGGAGCTTAGTCGTGCACATCAAAGCAAATTAATAGCAGTTGACAATAATCTTTCCAAAACTGTAAAAAGTGCTTTAGACAATACAACACCTTTGTTCCCCGAAAAAGCAGTTGTAGCTTGTCAGGGAGTTGAAGGAGCATATTCTCAAAAAGCTTGTGATAAAATTTTCAAGAAACCTGAAATCAACTACTGCAAAACCTTTGAGAGTGTTTTTAAAGCAGTAGAAGAAGGAACTGCAGATTATGGAATTGTACCCCTTGAAAACAGCACTGCAGGTTCTGTAAATCAGACTTATCTTTTGATGGCAGACCATAAATTTTCAATCGTAACAAGCACCAAAATACAGATATCCCATTGTCTGCTTGCAAAACCAGGTACAAAGCTCTCTGATATCAAAGAAATCTTCTCACATCAGCAGGCTATAAGCCAGTGTTCAGATTTTCTTGCTTCTTTAGGACCATCTGTTAAAATAACTGCTTGCGAAAACACGGCAGTTGCATCAAAAATGGTTGCTCATTCAGAAAGAAATGATGTAGCTTCCCTTTCCTCTGAGGATTGTGCATCACTTTACAGCTTGGAAATTCTTAATAGCAGTGTACAGAATTCAGCAAATAACTATACAAGATTTATTTGTTTTTCTAAAAATATTGAAATCTATCCCGGTGCTGACAAGACCAGTTTATTAATAAGACTTCCACATCGCTCCGGTGCACTTTATCAGGTAATATCAATTTTTAATGCCTTAGGACTTAATCTTTTAAAACTTGAAAGCAGAGCTGTACCAGGCAGTGATTTTGAATTTATGTTTTATTTTGATGTAAATGTATCAGTATATTCCGATGACTTTATTAATATGCTTGATATTCTTGAAAACACCATAGGAAGAACTAATATAAAATATCTCGGCAGTTACAGAGAAATGTAAGGAGAAAAAATATGAACATATATTTAATTGCAGAAAAGCTTTCGCACTCCTTTTCTCCACTCATTCATAGCAAATTCGGTCTCTATAACTATGAACTAAAGGAATTAAAACCTGATGAATTAAAAAACTATATAACCTCTAAAAATTTTGATGGGCTTAATGTGACAATTCCTTATAAGATAGATGTAATGCCCTATCTTGACAATCTTTCTGATGATGCAAAAATGATTGGCAGTGTAAATACCATTACAAATAGAAATGGCATTCTTACAGGATATAATACCGATTTATACGGCTTTTTGTATTTACTTAACAGAAACAACATAGATTTATGTGATAAAAAAGTTCTTATAATAGGTAATGGTGGCGCATCAAAAACTGTTCAGATTGCTGCAAAAACTTCTAATGCCAAAGAGATTATTGTTGTTGGGAGAAAAGATAATAATCAAGAGTTTCTTTCAGGTCATTATGATTCTGATATCATTATCAACACATCCCCTGTCGGAATGTATCCAAACACCGGAATTTCACCTATAGATATAAACAACTTTAAAAAATGTATTGCAGCGGTTGACTTGATTTACAATCCCTCTAAAACACAATTTCTACTGGATGCTTCAAAGATGGGAATTAAATCAGTAAATGGTCTGTTAATGCTTGTTGCTCAGGCGAAGCGTGCTTGTGAGATTTTCACAGATCAAACTATGCCCGATTACATAATAGATAAAATTACAACAGAATTAGAACTTAGTACAAAGAATATTGTTTTAATAGGTATGCCCGGAAGTGGCAAAACAACAATTGGAAAAATATTAGCTAAAACTCTTGACAGACCATTTATTGATACTGATGACGAAATTGAAAAAACAGGTGTAAACATCTCAGATATGATCACAAATCAAGGCGAACTCGTCTTCAGACAAACTGAACATAGTGTTGCCGCATCGGTATTAAACAGAAGCGGCACAGTTATATCAACAGGCGGTGGAATAGTAACTTATGAACCCAATATTGATTTACTGACACAAAACAGCATTATATTCTTTATAAACAGAAATATAGAATTACTTGCAACAAATGGAAGACCACTCTCAAAAGGTGGAATTGAAAAACTTATAGAACTTTATAACCAAAGAATAGATAAATATAAATCCGTCTGCGATTATGAAGTTACTAATGATTTATTACCTGCGGATACTGCAAATAAAATTCTTGATATTCTAAGAAATGAGGAAAACAAATGAAAATATTAGTAATTAACGGTCCAAATTTGAATATGCTTGGCTTTCGTGAGCCTGATATATACGGAAAAAACACATATTCTGACTTAATGGAGTTAATAAGTAACTATGCCAAAGAAAAAAATATAACTGTTGAATTTTATCAATCAAATCATGAAGGAGATATAGTTGATAAAATCCAGAAAGCATATAACAACTTTGACGGAATTGTAATCAATCCTGCAGCTTATACGCATACAAGCGTAGCTATTTTAGATGCACTTAAAGCCGTTGCACTTCCTACAGTTGAAGTTCACATCTCTGATATTAATGAACGCGAGGAATTCAGAAAATTCTCTTATGTATCTTTATATGCACAGAAAACTATTTGTGGTCTTGGTTTTGACGGATACTTGAGAGCAATAGATTGTTTAACAGAAAAAGCACTCTGATTGAGAGTGCTTTTTGATTAGTGTCTTTTAATTTTACCTGTGGTTGTTTTATCCATTTCAACATCTGTAAGTTCAAAACTGCGGATTTGCTTATAGCTTACAAGCTTTTCATTTACAGCCTTAATATGTTCTTCAGCTACAGGATACACAGCGTCTTCATTTTCATATAACTCTTTATCATATACAATTTTTGCACACAATGAGTCTTTGCCGCTTTCACCTTTATTAAACACTATGCATTCTTTTACAAATGGTGCATTACCGATTAATGCTTCAATTTCTTCAGGGAATACATTTTTTCCGTTATTAAGAACAATAACATTCTTCTTTCTTCCTGTTATAAATATATACCCATTTTCATCTATATAGCCCATATCACCTGTGTGGAACCATCCATCTGTAAGAACTTTAGCTGTATTTTCTTCATCTTTATAGTATCCAAGCATAACATTATCGCCTTTTGTTATAATCTCACCAATTCCCTTTTCATCAGGGTTGTCGATTTTAACCTCATTTCCTGGTAATGGAAAACCAACTGAACCGTAATTAATATGATCCTGATTTTCAGCAGAAACTACAGGTGCTGTTTCTGATAAGCCATACCCCTGAATTAATGTAATACCGATATCATTGTACCATTTAGCTACTTCAGGGTTTAATGGTGCGGCACCGCTTATAATGAGTCTTAATCCGCCACCAAGATTTCCAATTATCTCCTTGAATAACTTTCTACGGACATCTATTTTAACTTTTCTTAATGTATTAGATGCTTTAATTCCAAACTCAATAGTTTTGGTTTTGTTTTTCTTTTCTACTTCCTTCATAATTGTACTGTAAATTGTTTCGATAATTAAAGGTACACCTACAAGAATAGTAACACCATATTCATTTAGGCATTTAGCAATTCTTAAACCTTCGCAGAACACATTACAAATACCAACCGCAATAAATAAAACAACCTGTGTCATACCAAAAGCATGGTGAAGCGGAAGTATTGCCATATTTATGTCGTCTCTTCTGAATTTAACCCATTCATCTAATGCAGAGACATTGGAACAAATATTTTTATGTGAAAGCATTACAGCCTTTGATTTTGATGTTGTTCCTGATGTGAAAATAAGTATACTCATTTTTTCGCTGTCTATTACAATGTTATCATACTCTTCATTTGATATCTTCGCACCTTCAGTTAAACACTCATCAAATTCTGGTTCATCAACACAGATTTTTTTAATGTCTACTTCAATTTTTTCTGTAAAAGGAGTTGTGTGGAATATAATGTCCGCTTCTGCTCTCCTTAACTGATCGTTTAATTCATCCTGGAGAAGACCTCTGTCAAGCGGTACGATAACAGCACCAACAGATAAAGCTGCAAGGTAAACAAGCATCCATTTGTAGCTGTTCTTTCCAACAACTGCAATTCTTTTATCTTTATAACCCTGTGCTATTAAATACTTACCCATACTTTCAACTTCTGTTTTTAATCTGGTAAAAGTAATATCATCATATGTTTTATCCTTTAATTTTACTTTAAAAGCATTACTATCTGTATAATTTTCTGCAGCATAATTGACTATTTCTCTGATGTTTGCAAATTTCTTCATTATATTTCCTCCTTGATTTTGCAATTATATCATCTAGTATTTAATACTATATTATCATGATTGTAGAATTATGTCAAGTAATATTGACATTTCTCTTTATTAAAGTTATAATTATTACAGGTGATTATATGTATATAGATAAAATAACTTTAAAAGATTCAATTACTCAGTGGGATAACAAAATCAGAACTTATTCCCTTCCGGAATGGGAGCAGCTCCCTTCAATAGAATTATATATGGATCAGGTTCTTTCGCTTCTTGAACAGTATCTCTCTATATATTATGAGATGAATGATAACCAAAAATTCATTACTGCTTCAATGATAAATAACTATGTTAAGCTTAATATCATACCCGCTCCAAGCAAAAAGAAATATTCAAGAGAACATCTTGCATATCTTCTTATTGTTTGTACATTAAAACAAACACTTGATATGGCAACAATCAAAAAAATTCTACCTGGCAATAATTCTAACGAGAATATCAAAGATATATATACATCATTTGTAAAAAACCAAAAAAAATCTTATGCTTATCTTACCGAAAATGTAAATAAAGTTGCAACACCTATTTTAGAACTAGAGGGTGACAATCTGGAAAGAATGAACGATATTATTCTTCAGGTTGCGTCATCGGCTAATGCATTTAAAATTTTAACCGAAAGAATAACAAAACTTGCAAATGAGGAAAATTAATGGATATTTACTTGATAAGACATGGTGAAAGCCTTGGTAATAAAACAAAAACATATTTAGGCCACACAGACCTGGATTTATCTGAAAAAGGATATATGCAGGCAGAATGCGCATCGAAATATATACTTGAAAAAATTAAAATCGACAAAATATACTCAAGCGACTTATTAAGAGCATACAACACTGTTTTACCTGTTGCCAACGCTCTAAATTTGAACATAATAACAGATAAAAAGTTGAGAGAAATAAACGCAGGTCTTTGGGAAAATCAAAAATATGATTACCTTATGGAAAAGTATAAAGATACATATAATTTGTGGCTTACAGATATCGGTAATGCAAAATGCGATGGCGGAGAATCTGTTACAGATCTTCAGGAAAGATTTATGTCTAAACTTAAGGAAATAGCAGAAAACAATAAAGATAAAACCGTATTAATTGGTACACATGCAACACCAATAAGAATAACCAACTGCACAGTTTCAGGCTTACCGCTTTCCGAAATGCACAATATTCCTTGGGCGTTAAATGCATCTTTAACACATTTAAAATATACGGACGGTAAATTTAAACTAATCGAATACGGAAACTCATCATATCTTGGTGAACTTGAAAATTTCCC
>CAZMRY010000005.1:0-40199 GCA_964568815.1 uncultured Eubacteriales bacterium
ACCTCATTATTTGAGATCTTTGTCTGTTTTGGGGATTAATTTACATCCCCTTTTTAACTCATTAAGTCTTTGTATAAATACAACGAACCGCATATTACTATAAGATTATTGTTAAATTTAGCATTTTCGTACGCATCTTTTACAGTTTTTTCACAAGATACTTCAAATCCTTTTGCATTAAATTTACTATATAAAACATCTTCCTTTTCAGCTCTTCCGTTGTTTAAAACAGTTGTAGCAATAATCTTAGATGTATCTTTATAATCTTCAAGAAGTTCAAATATTTCTGAAATATCTTTATCCTGCATAAAAGCACAAATAAAAGTAACATCTTTAGTATTAAAATACCTGTCTATATTATCAAGCAAAGCTTTAAATCCATTTCTGTTGTGTGCACCGTCATAAACAGTTAAAGGTGTTTCTGAAATTATTTCAAATCTGCCTATATGAGTTGTATTTGCAAGTCCATAAATGATGTCGTCATTATCAATGTTAAGAATTTTAGCTGTTTCTATTGCAAGAGATGCATTTTCTACCTGGTTTTTTCCTCTTAAAGACAAGAAAATATTTTTGATATCCTTATAATCAAATTTTTCTTTGTTATCATATACAATGCTTTCAGGAATGTCTGAAACGTATAAAGTGTTATTCTTTTCATAACACTCTTTGTTGATTTCTTCAAGTATTTCTTCCTGTTGTCTGAATGTAACTGTTTTACTGTCCTGTTTTATAATTCCGCATTTTTCATGAGTAATATCTTTTAGTGTATTACCAAGATAGTTCATATGGTCATAATCAATTCTTGTAATTACTGAAACAAGGGGAGAGTCTATAACATTTGTAGCATCAAGCCTTCCGCCAAGACCAACTTCAAGAACCACAATATCACAGTTATTATCTTTAAAATAACAAAATGCTGCTGCTGTCCATATTTCAAACTGTGTTGGCATTGTACCAAGCTTTTGATTAACTTTTTCAGCAGCATACGAAACTTTCTCAAGAAGGCAATTCATTTCATCATTACTTATTAAATTTCCGTCAATTGATATTCTTTCACAGACAGAAAGCATATCCGGTGATGTAAATTTGCCTGTTTTATATCCCGCTTTAGTAAGAATGCTTTGTAAAAAACAACATACGGAGCCTTTTCCGTTTGTTCCAGCAACATGTATGAATTTCAAACTCTTTTGTGGATTTCCTAAAAAATCAAGGAGCATAGCAGGGGCTTCAAGCCCAAGCTTCGAGACAGTCTGGAAGCTATTTGCATATTTTAAAAAGTTGTTATTCATTTTTTTATCAGCCTTCCTATAAAGTTTAACTTATTTTTAAACAACAATATAACAATTATATATATCGCGAATTTTATTATTGTTGCAGGTAATCTGACTGCCACTGCTACAGAAAATAAACTGAAATATCCCACATATGTAAGTATTAAAGAAACTGCCAGAATATCTATGATTGATAATATTGCTGAACAAATAACTGTTTTTATAAAATAATTTTTTGAATTGTTATAAAAGAAAAGTCCAAATATAAAACCATATATAAATTCTATTAATGTAATAAGTGGTATTGGTGCACCCACCGGCACGAGAAATGAGTTAAGCACATCGCCAAGTGCTCCAACAATACCTCCCCATATGGGACCAAAAATAGATGCAGTAATGAATACAGTAATGAACTTGATGGGAATTTTAATTGCGTTACCAATTCTGAATGTACAGAATATTGCCAGTATAACAGTGATTGCAGTAAGCATACCCAAAACTGTTAATTCACGAACTGTAATTTTTCTTAATCCTAAAAAGTTTTTCATAATAAAAAATCCTTTCTGCAGATTGCAAAAAGGGGATAAATATATTCTCTTTCTGCAACGGAATGCGAAGATGATACCGCAGGTTATAACCTTTCGTAGAAAAGACAACTTCCCGTTCTTTTCTCACTTAACGCATCAACTTCTACTTTGCAGTAATGATGTTAGCACAAGATTAATAAAAAGTCAATATACTCTTGACGATTTTTAGTTTTTAAGTTAATATATTTGTGAGGTGATAATGTGAAATATTATATTGATTCATTTAAGAATTATGCTAATTTAAAAGACAGAACCACAAGAAAAGAATATTGGTTATTTATGCTTACTAATATATTAATATTTTTGATTATTCAATTAATAGGAGTAAATATTAATTTTCCTGTGTTAGGTTATTTATATGTAATTTTTTCAGTAATACCTGTTACTTCATCAAGTGCAAGACGCTTAATTGATGCTGGAAAATCAAAATTATGGCTTTTTGCGACTTTACTATTTCCTGTTGGTACACTGATAGTTGTGTGCTTTTTATGTCTTAAAAGCAGAAAAAATTAAAAAAATTATAAAAAAGACTTTACAAATCAGATTTGCTGTGTTATAATACCACTTGTTGAAGAAATGCGGGAGTGGCTCAGTGGTAGAGCGTCACCTTGCCAAGGTGAACGTCGCGAGTTCGAATCTCGTCTTCCGCTCCAAAGACTCACTCATAAGGGTGAGTCTTTTATTTTGTGAAAAGAAGATGTTAAATAAATGAGTTTTGCTAAGTTTCATCCTTTAGTAAATTTAATATTTTTTACTTCAATACTCATATTCAGTATGTTTAATATGCATCCTGTTTTTCTTTGTATATCTTTTTTAGCATCATTTACTTACTCCATTTTGTTGAAAGGTGTTAAAACATTAAAACAAAATATCTGTTTAATATTATCATTATATTCATTTGGTATACTTGTTAATCCATTATTTAATCACGAAGGCATAACTATATTATTTTATTTAAAAAACGGAAGTCCTGTTACTTTGGAATCAGTAATATATGGCATTTCTTCAGCTACTATGCTTTTATCAGTTGTATTTTGGTTTATCTGTTTTAATGAAATTATAACAGATGACAAACTTATATATTTATTTGGCAGATTTCTTCCATCATTATCGTTAGTACTATCTATGACTTTCAGGTATATTCCTAAATTTAAAAATCAATATATAATTACTTTAAATGCACAAAAAGCATTAGGTAATGATATTAATAATGGCAATTTAATTCATAAGATTAAAACGGTTGTTAAAGTTCTTTCTGCAATGATAGGTTGGAGCCTTGAAAATGCAATAGACACTTCAGACAGTATGAAAAGCAGAGGGTACGGTCTGCACAAAAGAACAGCATTTCACCATTATAAGATTAAGACTAAAGATATTATCACTATTCTTTTAGTTTTATTTTTGTTAACTGTAACTGTGTTTTTATATCAGAACTCATTTAATTATTTCCCATATATTTCGGAAATTTCAATCTCTGCATATTCTATATTAACATATATATCGTTTTTAATATTATGTTTTATACCTGTTGTTTTAGAAATTAGGGAGGTGCTCAGGTGGAGATAATCAGATTTGAAGATTTTTCATTTACATATCAAGGCTATGGCATAAGAGCACTCAATAGTGTTAATCTTATAATTAATAAAGGTGAATTTGTCACGCTGTTTGGGTCGTCTGGCTCAGGAAAGAGTACACTTTTAAGACATATTAAGCCGTTGATATCACCAGAAGGTTATAAAACAGGAAGTATACTGTTTTATGGTAAAGATATAAACACCTTTTCAAATGCCGAAATTGTTACAAAAATAGGTTTTGTGTTTCAGAACCCTGATAATGGAATTGTAACAGATAAGGTTTGGCATGAGCTTGCTTTTGGTCTGGAAAATTCAGGTTTACCTAACGAAGAAATAGGTATCAAAGTAGCGGAGATTGCATCATATTTTGGTATGGATAATTGGTTTAATAAAAATGTTAATGAACTTTCGGGCGGGCAGAAACAAATTTTGAATTTAGCATCAGCTATGGTAATGCAACCGGAAATTCTGGTTCTGGATGAACCAACAGCTCAACTAGATCCAATTGCTGCTCAAGACTTTTTAGCTACTTTGTATAAAATTAACAGAGAGCTAGGTATTACAGTTATTATATCTGAACACAGACTTGAAGATTTGTTTTCATATTCAGATAGAGTTGTTGCTCTGGAAAGTGGTAATATTGTATCAATTTCTGCACCTGATTCTTTATCATCAGATGTTTTAGATAGTAGTCTATGGTTCGGATTACCTACATCAATTAAAGTAGCTGGTTCCGTCGAAACAAAAGGAAGCTTGCCTGTTAATATAAGGCAGGGCAGAGAATGGCTTACTGAATATATAAATAACACGCCAATAAATAATTTAGGTATATCAGAAAATATTATCAGTAATGATACTGTATTGTCTGTAAAAAATCTTAGCTATTCGTATTCCAATAACGACGATGTAATCAAAAGTTGCAATCTTGAGATAAAAGAATCTGAAATATATGCTGTTTTAGGTGGAAACGGAAGTGGTAAGTCTACGCTACTCTCATTAATATGTGGGATTTATAAACCTTTAAGTGGAAAGGTTGTGGTTAGAGACGACAAAAAAATTGTAATGCTCCCACAAAATCCACAAAGTCTTTTTGTTAAGAATACAGTAATTGAAGAACTGTGTGATGTGGGTGACAAAAACACCGCACTTGAAATTGCAAATCTCTGCGGTATCATCGAACTGCTTGACAGACATCCTTATGATCTTTCAGGCGGAGAACAGCAAAAGACAGCACTTGCCAAAGTTTTGCTTACTAACCCTGATATTTTGTTGCTGGATGAACCGACAAAAGGATTTGATTCATTATTCAAAAACGAATTTTCAGAAATAATATATAAATTAAAAAATGAAGGTAAAACAATAGTAATTGTATCTCATGATGTTGAGTTCTGTGCTGAGTATGCTGACAGATGCGGATTGCTTTTTGATGGTAAAATTATTTCTCAGAGCAGTGCAAAACAATTCTTTAACGGAAAAAGTTATTACACAACAGCTGCAAACAGAATGTCTCGTGGATTAGTAGATAATGTTGTTACTTGTAATGATTTAATCTATGTATGTAACGGAAAAACTAAAAACATAAGTAGTAATAAGAAGAGTTATAATGATAATAAACCTGTAGTTACTAAAGAAAAATCTAATAATATAAAACACGCTTATTTTAGCTATTTAACAGTTGCATTGATGATTTTAACAGTTACGTGCGGAATGCTATTTCTTGATCAAAACAATTTTTACTTAGTAAGTTGCCTGTTGGTAGTTGAAGCATTTTTACCTTTTTTGTTTATATTTGATAAACGCAAACCAAGAGCAAGAGAATTAGTATTACTTAGTGTTTTATGTGCAATCGCAGTCGCAGGCAGAGCTGCTCTTTATATGCTTCCGCAGTTTAAGCCGATAGTCGCAATAGTAATAATATCAGGTGTTTGCTTTGGAGGAGAGACTGGTTTTCTTGTGGGTATAGTATCTGCTTTCGTATCAAATTTTTTTATGGGACAAGGACCATGGACTCCATGGCAAATGTTTGCTCTTGGGTTAGTTGGGTTCTTAGCAGGAATACTTTTTAATCTAGGAATTGTAAAAAAATCAAAACTATCGTTAACGATTTACGGAGCATTAGCTTCTATACTTATTTATGGTGTTATAATGAATACTGCTACAGTTATTATGACTGCAAATACTATAAATATAAAGTTGCTTAAGGCTGCACTGATTTCAGGTTTCCCATTTGATATCATACATGCATTTGCTACAACTGTATTTTTATGGTTTGCATCAGAACCATTCATAAATAAACTTGAAAGAATAAAGAAAAAATATAAAATAATGATATAAACGCCAATAATTATTGGTGTTTTTTTATTAAAATGAATATTTAAAAATATAAAGATAATAATATTAGTAAAATTATCAGAAAGGTAATAATTCTATGAAAGATAAATTTTTTGGAGTTTTACAGAGAGTTGGAAGAAGTTTTATGCTTCCAA
This sequence comes from uncultured Eubacteriales bacterium, assembly GCA_964568815.1. Taxonomy (GTDB): domain Bacteria; phylum Bacillota; class Clostridia; order RGIG6154; family RGIG6154; genus RGIG8700. Next base: position 5,919 of record CAZMRY010000005.1, read on the forward strand.
TTGCTATTTTACCTATAGCAGGTCTTATGCTTGGTATAGGTGGCTCGTTTACCAATGTAGCAACATTAGAATCTTATGGACTTATGAGATTTATGGGACCTGGGACACCTGTATACGCATTGCTTTCGGTTTTGAGTGCAACTGGTTCAGTTATTTTTGATAATCTTCCAATAATTTTTGCTATCGGTGTTTCAATTGGTATGGCAAAAGCAGAAAAAGAAGTCGCAGCACTATCATCTGTAATAGCGTTTCTTGTTATGCACACAGCTATAAGCAAGCTTATAGATATAAACAATGCTGGTTCATTTTTACTTGAAGGCTCTATTGCTAATGTTGTTGGTATTCAATCGTTGCAGATGGGTGTTTTTGGCGGTATAATTGTTGGTCTTGGCGTTGCGGCACTTCACAACAGGTTTTATAAAATCGAACTACATCAGGTGCTTTCTTTCTTTGGTGGAACAAGATTTGTACCCATAATTTCAGCTGTTGTTTATCTTTTTGTCGGTATTCTTATGTATTTTGTATGGCCTCACGTTCAGGAATGGATATATGCAGTTGGAGATTTGGTATTAAAATCAAATTATGCCGGAACATGGATATATGGATTTATGGAAAGAGCACTTATACCTTTTGGTCTGCACCACGTATTTTATCTTCCTTTCTGGCAAACCGCGGTTGGCGGTACTCAAGTTGTTGATGGTGTTCTTATTGAAGGTGCTCAGAATATTTTCTTTGCAGAGCTTGCATCACATAATGTTACAAAATTCAGCGTAGGGGCAACAAGATTTATGACAGGTAAATTTCCATTTATGATGTTTGGTTTACCTGGTGCAGCACTTGCAATGTATTTTACAGCTAAAGATGAAAAGAAAAAAGTTACGGCAGGTCTTTTAATTTCGGCAGCCCTTACTTCTTTTTTAACAGGTATAACCGAGCCTATTGAATTCACCTTCTTATTTGTAGCTCCGTTTTTGTATATTATTCATTGTGTATTTGCAGGACTTTCTTATATGCTTATGCACATATTGGATGTTGGTGTAGGCTTAACATTCTCAGGTGGTTTCATAGACTTTATTTTATTTGGTGTACTTCAAGGTAACGATAAAACAAACTGGATCAGAATTGTTCTTGTCGGTCTTGCATATTTTGCGGTTTATTTTGGACTATTTTATTTCCTCATTAAAAAATTCAATCTTAAAACTCCGGGTAGAGAAGATGATAATGAGGATACAAAGCTTTATACAAGAAAAGATTATAACGAGAAAAATTCATCTGATAAGTCAGGTGACATTTTAAAAGCACTTGGCGGTAATAAAAACATCAAGGATTTAGACTGCTGTGCTACAAGGCTAAGAATAACTGTTGAAAATTCATCTGTTGTAGACAAGGAGCTCCTTAAAGCAACAGGAGCTCTTGGAGTTGTTGTTAAAGGTAATGGTGTTCAGGTTATATATGGACCTAAAGTGACAGTAATTAAATCTAAACTCGAGGATTATATCAGAGACAATAAATCTGACATTAAGATTGATGATGCATATTTTGAATTGAAATCTCCGATAAAAGGTAAGGCAGTTCCGTTGATTAATGTACCTGACGAAGTGTTTTCAAAGAAAATGCTTGGCGAAGGTATTGCCATAATACCTTCAGACAGCGAAAATACTGTTTATTCGCCATGCAAAGGTAAAGTGACTGAAATTACCGAATCAAAGCATGCAATTTGCATACAGGCAGAAAATGGGGCTGAAATCCTTGTTCACATAGGACTTGATACAGTTAATCTGGGCGGTGAACATTTTGAACTGCTTGTTAAAAAAGGTGCAAATGTATCTCAAGGACAAAAACTTGTAAAATTTGACCAGCAAGCTCTCAAAGGAAAAGGATATAATCTTATAACACCTGTAATTATAACAAATTATGATCAATATTCTGAATTTGCGTTTAACGAAAATGAAGAAGTTACTTTAAGTGATACGATAATAAGATTCAATTAAATGAAAATGAAGCAGAAATCAAGTCTCTGCTTCATTTTTTCTTGTTATTAAGTATTTATTTATATATCCGCCTAAAATTAAAATGAGTGATAAAATATAAAGCCAAACAACAAAAATGATAATACTGTCAAATGTGCCATAAAATCTTGAATAATCTGCAACATAACCAAGGTAAATTGAGTAAAGCCACGATGCTATACCATAAAAGGTTGTCGCAAATACCGCTCCGGGGAGTGCCTCAATAAATTTTATAGGCTTACTTGGAATAAATTTATAAAGTAGCATAAAGTCGCTTATACCAACAATTACAGATAAAAGTAGTGTAACATAAGAAGAAATATAATTTATATCCATAAATCTTGCTACAAGTGTAACAATAACGTTTATATACATAACAAGCGTAAGCGAAAACACAATCAGTAATGCAAGAATTAATGTAAACAGCATAGAGAAAGCTCTTCTGATTATAAATTGCTTAGTCGGCGACAAGTTTTTATCTGAATCATTAAAAACATTCCTTATCGAGTTTATGAGCATTGAAGATGACCATAAAGCGAAAATTATATAAATAATATATGTTGCTGGACTGGTGGATGCTGTTATGGAATGCATGCTGCTGTATAGTATGTCATATGTTCTCTCGGGGAATATATAATACAGTGCATTCATTATAGTGTCACTGGTTATTGAAAACAATGCAGTAAACTTAGTGAGCAAAAATACAAAAGGAAAAAATGAAATTAAAAAGTAATACGCAACTGTTGCAGAATAAGCCATCAGATGTTTGCTGAAAATATATTTAAAAAAATTCTTCAATTATCAACACCTCACTTGACAATCAGGCACAAAATATAGTATTATTATATATAATGGTACACAAGAAATATGTTTAGTTTTGTCTATCTATACAAATTATAACATCTTAAACGATAAAAATCAACATTTTATAAAGAGAGGTATACTGAATTGAGTAAAAAAGAATATGGAAATGATAGCATAACTTCCTTGAAGGATGAGGACAGAGTTCGTAAAAGACCTGCCGTAATTTTTGGTTCTGACGGACTTGAAGGATGTCAACATTCTGTATTTGAAATTCTTTCAAATTCAATTGACGAAGCAAGGGAAGGACATGGTAATTTAATTGTCCTTGAAAGATTTGCAGATGATTCCATAAAGGTTTCCGACTTAGGAAGAGGTGTTCCTGTAGATTATAACGAAAAAGAAAAGCGTTATAACTGGGAGCTTGTTTTCTGCGAGCTTTACGCTGGAGGAAAATATAAGAACTCATCATCGGATAACTATGAATTTTCACTTGGTTTAAACGGGCTTGGTGCATGTGCAACACAATACAGTTCTCAATTTATGGATGTTACAGTTTACAGAGACGGATTCAGATACAGTCTTCACTTTGAAAAGGGTAAAAACATAGGCGGACTTAAAAAAGAAGCATATGACCATAAGCAGACAGGCACACAAATTACCTGGAAGCCAGATACTGAAGTCTTCAACGACATATGCATACCTGCTGAGTATTTCACTACTGTTATGAAAAAACAGGCGGTAGTAAATAAAGGTATTAAGTTTAAATTTATCGACTATAAAGAAAAACAGAATTTTGAATTCTGCTATCCCGAAGGCATTGTTGACTATATTAAGGAAATTCAGAACGATAAAAGCTTTTCAGAACCACATTATATTGAGTGTGAGAGAAAAGGTAAGGACAGAGAAGATAAAGATGAATATAAAGTAAAACTTTCTTGCGTTTTTACTTTTAATAACGAAGTTAATCTTCTTGAGTACTATCACAACTCAAGCTTTCTTGAGCATGGCGGTTCTCCTGATAAAGCTGTAAGGAATGCTTTTACTTATGTAATTGATAAGTTTATTAAGAATGCAAATAAATACAACAAAACTGAATCAAAAATTACTTTTCAGGATGTTGAAGACAGTTTGATATTGATTTCAAACTCGTTCTCAACACAGACAAGCTATGAAAACCAGACTAAAAAAGCTATAACAAACAAATTTATTCAAGATGCTATGACAGTTTTTTTGAAAGAACAGCTTGAAATCTTTTTTGTTGAAAATAAAGCTATAGCTGAGAAAGTTATGGATCAGGTGCTTGTTAATAAGCGCTCAAGAGAAAATGCAGAAAAAACAAGAATTTCATACAAGAAAAAGCTTACAGGAAACACCGATGTTACAAACAGGGTTCAAAAATTCAATGACTGCAGAACAAAAGATGTTACAAGACGCGAATTGTATATTGTGGAAGGTGACTCTGCACTCGGTTCTTGTAAACTTGCACGAGATGCTGAATTTCAGGCTATTATACCTGTAAGAGGTAAAATTCTTAACTGCCTTAAAGCTGATTACAATAAAATATTTGCAAGTGAAATTATTACAGACCTTATTAAAGTTTTAGGTTGCGGTGTAGAAATTAAAACAAAGCATAATAACAATGACAAGCTTTTTGATATTAACAATTTAAGATGGAACAAAGTAATTATCTGTACAGATGCCGATGTTGACGGTTTCCAGATAAGAACACTTATTTTAACAATGATTTATTCTTTGATGCCATCTCTTATCAAAGAAGGCAAAGTGTTTATAGCAGAATCACCATTGTTTGAAATTAACACAAAAAAGAACACATATTTTGCGTATAATGAAGCTGAAAAGAATGAAATTCTAGCTAAAATTGGTGACGAAAAATATGATTTGCAGCGTTCAAAAGGTCTTGGTGAAAATCAGCCTGATATGATGAGACTTACAACAATGGCACCTGAAACGAGAAGACTTATAAAGGTTATGCCACAGGACGAAGAAATAACAAGACAGATGTTTGAGCTTCTTCTTGGTGACAATCTTGAGGGAAGAAAAGAACATATTGAAAATTTTGGTTCAAAATATCTTGAACTTGCTGATATTTCTTAAGAAAGGGGATTATAATGAATTTTACAGAACAAAAAATAGCTGAAACGCTTGAAACAAACTATATGCCATATGCTATGAGTGTTATTGTTTCAAGAGCTATACCTGAAATTGATGGTTTTAAACCTGCACACAGAAAACTTCTGTATACCATGTATAAAATGGGACTAATCAATGGCAAGCTTATAAAATCGGCAAACATTGTTGGTCAGACTATGAAATTAAATCCCCACGGTGACGGCGCTATATATGAAACAATGGTGCGACTTACAGAAGGTAATGCATCGCTGTTACATCCTTTTGTTGAATCAAAAGGTAACTTTGGTAAACATTATTCCAGAAACATGGCATATGCTGCATCAAGATACACAGAGGCAAAACTTGGGGGTATCTGCAAAGAACTTTTTGATAACATTGATAAAGATGCTGTTGATTTTCAGGATAATTACGATGCAACAATGAAAGAACCAACATTGTTGCCTGTTACCTTTCCAAATATTCTTGTAAATCCTAATGAGGGTATTGCTGTTGGTATGGCAAGTAAAATCTGCAGTTTTAATTTAAGAGAAATCTGTGATACAACGATAGCACTTCTTCGTGACGAAAACCATGATATTTTAACTACATTAAAAGCCCCTGATTTTCCTGGCGGTGCTCAACTTCTCTATGATGAAGAAGCTTTAAGAGAAATTTATAATACAGGTAAAGGTAGTTTTAAGCTTAGAAGTAAATATAACTTTGATAAAAAGAATGGCATCATCGAAGTTACTGAAATCCCATATTCAACAAATGTTGAAGCTATTATTGATAAAATTATAGAAGGTATCAAGGGCGGAAAATATAAGGAAATTACAGATGTTCGTGATGAAACAGATATTCATGGTCTCAAAATTGCTATTGATGTAAAGCGTTCAACAGATGTTGACAAGCTTATGATGATTCTCTTTAAAAACACAACTCTTCAGGACACTTTTTCCTGTAATTTCAATATTTTAGTTAATAGTGCACCTAGAGTTATGGGTGTTAAAGAAATCCTTACTGAATGGATAAAATTCAGAATGGATTGTGTTAAGAGAACACTTAGCTTTGACTTAAAGAAAAAACAAGACAGGTTACATCTTTTAAGAGGTCTTGAAAAAATTTTGCTTGATATTGATAAAGCGATAGAAATAATAAGAAAAACAGAAAGAGATGCAGATGTAATTCCTGCACTTTGTGAAGGTTTTAATATCGATGAGATTCAGGCAAGCTTTGTTGCGGAAATAAAATTGCGTAATTTAAACAAAGAATATATACTTAAGAACATAAGTGAAATAGCAGATATTGAAAGAGAAATAGAAGATATTACACTGACACTTGAAAGTGACAGAAGAATTAAAAGAGTAATTTCTAAAGAGCTTGAAGCAATCAGCAAGAAGTATGGAAAAGACAGGGAGACGGAAATTATAACTGAATACGAACAGACCTCAACTGTTACTTCCGAAAAATTTATTGAAAGTTATCCTCTCAGAATGTTCCTTACAGAACAAGGTTATATAAAGAAAATCTCTCATGCTTCTTTAAATGCATCTATAAGAGTCGCAAGTGAACAGAAGTACAAAGAAGATGATAGACTTATTCAGGAATTTGATGCCGACAACAAAGATGATTTACTGTTGTTTACAAACAAATGTAATGTATATAAACTGAAAATCAATGATATTCCTGATACAAAAGCAAGTCAGCTTGGCGAATATTTTGCTAACCTTGTTGAAACAGAAGAAGGGGAGAGAGTTAAGTGTATTGTTGCAACATCTGACTATAAGGGTTATATGATGTTCGGCTATACAGACGGTAGAACTTGTAAAGTTCCATTGTCATCATATGAAACTAAAACAAACAGAAAAATGCTTCAGAAAGCATATTCTGCACATTCTCCGCTTATTAATGCTGTTCATATTTTAGAAGATTGCGATTTTGTTGCATACGGAAGTAACGACAAAATTATGGTGTTTAATTCAGTTATGGTACCTGAGAAAGCTACAAGAAGTTCACAGGGGGTTAAAACATTTAATCCCGGTAAACGAGGAACAATGATTGAATTTAAAACATTTGAAGCATCAGGTCTTACTGATTCAAAGGGTTACAGAGCACGAAATCTGCCTGCAGCAGGAAGTAAAGTTCTAACTATAAAGGATAAGGGTATGGAACAGATTTCCCTAATTGATGAATGATTTTAACCCCGCAAAACTGCGGGGTTATTTAATGATGTTACATTATGAAAGAAAAACTAAATATAACCTTATAGCTTTAAATATCAAGTTTTAAATCATTTTCTTTAATCCAACCGATTTTTCTTAATATTTCACTGAATATTAATGTAATTATAGCAGGCAATACAAATGAAATTAATATAAGACCAACCCAATCCATAGTTGTTATAGATGCTTTAACACCATTTGCGATATCGTTAATCCATCCTGTATACACGCCTATCTGACCAACAAGACCGCAAGTGCCCATTCCGGAAGAGATTGCAGCACCATTCATTTCAAGTTTAAATATACAAGTTGCTATTGGTCCGCATATAGCAGAAGAAAGTATTGTTGGTATCCATATTTTAGGATTTTTAACTATGTTACCCATTTGAAGCATACTGGTTCCTATTCCTTGAGCAAATAAGCCTCCAATTTTATTTTCTTTATAACTCATAACAGCAAAGCCAATCATCTGACAGCAGCATCCTGCAAGAGCGGCACCGCCGGCAAGTCCTGTTAAACTAAGTGCAGCACAAATAGCTGCTGAACTAATTGGAAGGGTTAACGCAATTCCAATTACCACCGACACAATTATTCCCATTATAAATGGCTCCTGAACAGTTGCCCACATAATTGTTTTACCGATTGCACTTGCAGCCTGACCTATGTATGGTGCAACATATATAGAGAGAAAACATCCTACTAATATTGTAACAAGTGGTGTAACAAGGATATCAATTTTAGTTTCTTTGCTTACAAGTTTACCAAATTCAGCTGCAATAATTGCAATAAACAAAACAGCAAGAGGCCCGCCTGCACCACCTAAAGTATCTGCTACATATCCGACTGTTGCCAATGAAAATAAAACAAGAGCGGGAGCTTTTAATGCATATCCAATTGAAATTGCCATTGCTGAACCTTTTACGGATGAAGCGTATCCTCCAATTTGATTAAGCAAAGGCATATTGAATTGTGTACCTAATGTGTTTAAAATAGTACCAATAAGTAATGATGCAAACAGACCTTGTGCCATAGCACTCATTGCATCTATTCCGTATGCTTTAAGAGAGATGTTAATTTGCTTTTTAAGTAAGAAATTTTTGATTTTTTTCAAAGTTATCACTCCTTTGATATGGAATTATACAACGATGATTAAATTTTGTCAAATAATATTGAAATGTTTTATAAAATTTGGTATAATGTCTTTGAGGTGAATTATGAAAAATAAAACAATAAAATCTATAACAATTCTTATTGCGGTATTTGTAATTTCTTTTATTGTAAACCATATTAATTCAATTAATATATTACCTCATAAAATAGATGGTTTTGAAATTCATTATATAGATGTAGGACAAGCAGATGCAACTGCTGTTTTTTTACCTGATGGTAAGACCATGCTTATAGATGGTGGCAATGATAACGACGGAGATAAAATTGCTAAATACTTTAATAAGTATGGAATAAATAGAATTGATTATCTGATAGCAACACACCCACATGAAGATCATATTGGCGGTCTGTCAACTATTGTTGAAACTTTTGATATAGGTAATATATACATGCCTAAAGTTTCATATGATTCGACGGCATATACAAATTTGCTTGAAACTATAGATTCAAAAGGATTGTTAATTATATCTGCTAAAAAAGGTGTTGTTGTAGCTAATACAGATGAGTACTATGCAGAGATTTTATCACCTGTAAGAGAACGTTATAATGAAATGAATTATTATAGTGTTGTTCTAAAATTAACATATAAAAACACAACGTATCTGTTTACAGGTGATGCTGAAATTATTAATGAAAATGAACTTGAGGGAGACATATCTGCTGATGTTTTAAAAGTAGGACATCATGGGTCTGACACATCAAGTTCAGAAGCCTTTTTAAATAAAGTCAATCCGAAGATCGCAGTTATTCATGTAGGCAAAGACAACAGCTACAGCCATCCTCACGATGTTGTTTTGAATAGACTTGAAGAAAGAAAGGTTACTACTCTCAGAACCGATATAAATGGGACAGTAATAATCAGAAGTAATGGCGATGATATTACATATAAAGGAGAAAAATAATGTTATTTTATCTTGATAGAATTGAGGGTGATTATTGCGTATTTATTTGCAATGGTGAAACTGTAAATATCCAAAAAAATTTATTCCCGAATGCAAAAGAAGGCGATAAATATGTATTGCAAAAATCGACCGATAATTCAAATAAAATAAAAAATGAAGAACTAGTAAACAAATTATTTAAATAGGTGATAAATTGAACGAAATATACTTAGATAACAGTGCCACAACTAAAATTAGTGAAAATGCACTTGAAAAATATATCAGTTGCTCTGAAAAATTTTATGCAAATCCTTCGTCGTTGCATAAGGCTGGATTTAATGCAGAAAAAGAAGTAGAGGTAGCAAGAAAAGTGCTTATGAAAGCCCTTGGTGCAAAAGAAGATAAGGAAATCATATTTACATCAGGCGGTACAGAATGTGATAATATTGCGATTTTAGGTACAGTATTAGCAAGAAGTAGGGAAGGGAAACATCTTATTACTTCTAAAACGGAACATCATGCTGTTCTTGATTGCTTTAAATTTCTTGAAACTCAAGGATATGAAGTAACATACCTTAGTGTTGATAATTCAGGCGTGATTGTTCTTGAGGAACTTAAAGCTTCTGTACGAGATGACACTATACTTGTCAGCATAATGACTATGAACAATGAAACAGGAACTGTTCAACCAATTAATGAAATTAAAAAGCATATAAAAAATGCAACTCTTCACACAGATGCAGTGCAAGCTTTTGGGAAACTTGATTTATCTTCACTTGAGGCAGATTTAATAAGTGTTTCAGCCCATAAAGTTCACGGACCTAAAGGTGTGGGTGCATTATATATCAAAAAAGGTACTAAAATTAAAAATACGGTCTATGGTGGCGGACAGGAATGGAATATGCGCTCAGGTACATTGAATGTTCCCGGCATCTGTGCATTCGGCACTGCTGTTGATGAGTTGCTAACAAATTTTGATGAAAATAATAATTATCTGTGCCATCTGTATGATTACTTTATAAATAAGCTTTCAGATATTGAAGATGTTGTAATTAATTCTTCACACAGAGGAAATATTATCAATGTTTCTTTTGTTGGGATAAGGGGAGAGGTACTGCTTCATTACCTCGAAGATAAAAATATTTATATATCAACAGGTTCTGCATGTAATGCAAAATCAACTAAGATAAGTTATGTGTTAGATGCAATGAATATTGATAAAAATGTAGCTGAAGGTGCTGTGAGAATTTCACTGTCAAAATATAATACGACAGAAGAAATAGATTACGCAGTAGAAGAAATTAAAAAAGGTGTTCAGTTTTTGCGTAAATTTAAAAGGAGATAATAATGAATAAGATTATTTTACTTAAACTTGGAGAAATCGTTCTCAAAGGTTTAAACAGAAAAAAATTTGAAGACAAATTAATAAATAATATCAGAGGTGTACTGAAAGGGGAAGAGTATATCTTAAAAATTGCACAATCTACAATATATCTTTTCCCTAAAGACAATTTCAATTTTGAAAAATCTATTGAAAAACTTAAAAATGTATTTGGCATTGTTTCAATAGTTATTGCACATGAACTTCCTAAAGATATGGATAAGATTTGTGAATCTGCTCCTGTATTACTTAAAGATTTGTTAAGCGATGCAAAGACTTTTAAATGTGAGAGCAAAAGGTCAGATAAATCTTTTCCATATAAAAGCCCTGAAATCAATTTAAAACTTGGTGAAGCAATTTTAAATGCTTTTCCATCACTTAAAGTAGATGTTCATAACCCTGACGTAACTGTTATTACTGAAATCCGTGATTATGGAGCATATATTCACACAGGAAGAATAAAAGGTGCTGGCGGTATGCCGGTTGGTAGTAATGGAAAAGCTACTCTTTTACTTTCAGGCGGAATAGATAGCCCTGTTGCAGGTTATATGACTGCAAAGAGAGGTGTTGCAATTAATGGAGTTCACTTTTATTCATATCCATATACAAGCGAAAGAGCAAAAGATAAAGTTATAAAACTTGCCAGATTAATTGCAAAATATACAGGTCCATTCAACCTTTTTGTTGTTCCATTTACACAACCACAGCTTGATATTTATGAGAAGTGCCCGGAAGACGAGCTTACGATTATTATGCGCAGAGTAATGATGAAAATTGCTGAAGGAATTGCAAAAAAACATAAATCAATCGGACTTATAACAGGTGAAAGCATTGGCCAGGTAGCAAGTCAGACACTAGAAAGTCTGGCAGTTACTGACGCATCTACAGATTTACCTGTTATCAGACCTTTGATTGCTATGGATAAAGACGAAATCGTTACTATAGCAAAGAAAATCAATACTTTTGAGACCTCTATACTTCCATATGAAGACTGCTGCACTGTTTTCGTACCTAAACATCCGAAAACAAAGCCCAGAATTGATAAAATAATCGAAGATGAAAAAGTGCTTGATATGGAAAATATTCTTGAAACATGCATAAATAACTGTGAAATCATTAAAATAGAACCAGAGGATTGATTTATATTATGAAATGTGAAATTATTAATGTTGGAACAGAATTACTTCTTGGTGACATTCTTAATACTAATGCACAGTTTTTATCACAAGAAATTTCAAATCTAGGTTTTGATATGTATTATCAGTCTATTGTAGGCGATAATCACGACAGGTTGCTAAATCAGATTAAAGAGTCATTAAACAGAAGTGATATTGTTATTGTTACAGGAGGACTTGGTCCAACAGAAGATGATATTACAAAAGAAACTGTTGCTGAGGCTATAGACAAAAAACTTGTATATGATGAAAAATCATATAATCGTATGACTGAATACTTTAAACACAGAAAAATGCCTGAAAGCAATAAAAAACAGGTTTATATTCCTGAAAACGCAATAGTTTTAGATAACGATTACGGTACAGCACCAGGATTTATTTCTGAACATAACGAAAAAATTATTATAGTTATGCCAGGTCCACCAAGAGAAGTAATACCTATGTTTAATAATAAGGTGAAACCATATCTTGAAAAATATTCTGATTGTGTAATTACTTCAAAATTTGTTAAAGTTTTCGGAGTAGGAGAGTCTCAGGCGGAATATGAACTGAGAGAATTAATTGATGCACAGACAAATCCAACAATAGCACCATACGCAAAAACAAACGAAATGGCATTCAGGGTAACTTCAAAAGGAAAAAGCATCAATGAAAATCTTGAAAATATTGACATAGTTATTAAAAAGATGTATGATGTACTAGGATCATCAATATATGGATTTGATGATGATTCTATGGAAAAAACAGTGATAGATTTATTGAAAAAATATAATCTTTCAATATCATTTGCCGAATCCTGTACATGCGGATTGCTTGCTTCAAAAATAGGAAATGTTCCAGGTGCATCATCTGTATTTAATGAAAGTTATGTAACTTATGCAAATAGTTCAAAAATGAAAATACTAGGTGTAAAGGATACTACTTTACAGAATCATGGTGCAGTTAGTGAAGTGACTGCAAAAGAAATGGCAGAAGGTCTACACAAGATTTCAGGTTCAGATATATCAGTCTCCATAACAGGAATTGCAGGTCCTGATGGTGGAACTGAAGAAAAACCTGTAGGGCTGGTTTATATTGCTGTAAACTTTGATAATAAAACATCGGTATACAAACTCAATTTAAAAGGTGACCGACAAAAAATCAGAGATACAGTTTGCATGTATGCTTTAAATTATGTAAGATTAACAATAAAGGAGAAATATCATGATTAAAATTACAATGGAAAACGGAAAAGAAATTAAATTAGAACTCTATCCTGACATCGCTCCTATAACTGTAGAAAATTTTGAAAAGCTTGTTTCTGAAAGATTTTATGACGGCTTAGTTTTTCACAGAGTTATAAGCGGATTTATGATTCAGGGCGGATGTCCTGAAGGAACAGGAATGGGTGGTCCCGGATACCATATAAAAGGCGAATTTGCATCTAATGGTGTTGAAAACAACCTTAAACACACTCGCGGTGTTATTTCTATGGCAAGAGCTATGGATCCTAATTCAGCGGGCTCTCAGTTCTTTATTATGCATCAGGATGCTCCTCATCTTGACGGTCAGTATGCTGCTTTTGGTAAGGTAATTGAAGGTATGGAGGTTGTTGATGAAATCGCATCAGTTGAATGCAATTATAATGACAGACCACTAGTTCCTCAGCAGATTAAATCTGTTGAAATTATATAAATGAGGTGATTGAATGAAAATATTGGTTACAGGTGGTGCCGGATATATTGGCAGCCATACATGCGTACAGCTTTTAGAAAGAGGAGACGAAATTGTTGTTTTAGATAATCTTGACAATAGCTGTGAAGAATCATTAAACAGAGTAAAACAGATTACAGGAAAAGACCTTACATTCTGTAAAGCAGATTTACTTGACTACGAAGCTACAGAAAATGTGTTCAAACAGCATAAGTTTGATGCTGTAATTCACTTTGCAGGCTTAAAAGCTGTAGGTGAGAGCGTTAGAATGCCTCTCAGATATTATCATAACAATATTACAGGAACACTTCATCTTTGTGATATTATGAATAAATATGGCGTTAAAAAGCTCGTATTCAGTTCCTCAGCAACAGTTTATGGCGATCCTCATACAGTTCCAATTAAAGAAGATTTTCCTTTATCATGCACAAATCCTTATGGTCAGACTAAACTTGATATTGAATACATATTAAAAGATTTATGTGTATCTGATCCTGAATGGGGAGTTGTACTTTTAAGATACTTTAATCCTGTTGGAGCTCACGAAAGCGGTCTTATTGGTGAAGACCCTAACGGAATACCTAACAATTTGATGCCATATGTGTCTCAGGTTGCAATTGGCAAACTTGAATGTCTTTCTGTTTTTGGTAATGACTATAATACAAAAGATGGTACAGGTGTAAGAGATTACATCCATGTTGTTGACCTTGCAGAAGGTCATTTAAGAGCTATTGACAAAATTAAAAATGATACAGGTGCATTTGTATACAATCTTGGTACTGGAAACGGTTACAGTGTTCTTGATATGGTTAAAGCGTTCAGCAAAGCTTGTGGAAAAGATGTCAAATATAAAATTGTTGACAGACGCCCTGGTGATGTAGCAAGCTGCTATGCAGACCCAACAAAGGCTAGGGAAGAGCTAGGCTTTGTTACAAAGCATAATCTTGACGATATGTGCAGAGATTTGTGGAATTGGCAGACAAAGAATCCTAACGGCTATAAAGCATAAAAATAAAGCTACCATTTTGGTAGCTTTTTAAATTTCTGCGAGCGGGTTGTTTTTTGCAGCTTCTCGTTTATTTTCATCATTAATATGAGTGTAAATCTGTGTTGTTGCAAGTTGTTCGTGCCCCAATATTTCCTGAAGGGTTCTTAAATCAGTTTTGCCATATTTATACATTATTGTCGCGGCTGTATGTCTTAATTTATGAACAGAGAATTTTTCTGTATCAAGTCCTGCTAATTCAATATAGTATTTTACAAGATATTGCACAGTTTTTGGGCTTATTCTTTGCAATCTGCTGCTTAAAAATAAAGCATTTCTGTCTTTTACATTATCTACAGGACGTACTTTCATATATCTTCTAATTGCTGAAATACATGCAGAATTGAGATAAACAATTCGTTCTTTGTTTCCTTTACCTGTAACTGTGATACAATCTTCTTTAATATCTGTAAGATTTATATTTACTAATTCAGAAAGTCGCATACCACAGTTTAAAAACAATGTGATGATAGCATAATCTCTTTCTTTATTACTGCCATCTATAACTGCCAATAATCTTTTACATTCATCAAGCTCAAGATATTTAGGAAGACTTTGTTTGATTTTAGGCGAGTCTAAGTCTTTTGCAGGATTATCATTAAGGTGTTTTGCTTTATTAGTCATATATTTAAAATAACTTCTGATACAAGCAACTTTTCTTGCACGGGTAGCTGCAGAATTATTTCTTTCAGAATTCATAAATGAAAGATACTCGTAAATATCTGTAAGTTGAATTCTTTTTACAAATTCATAATCAAGATCATCAATAAGGATATCTTCAAATTCATCTTTTGATAAATTAAAATGCATCTTCATATATTTAAAAAAGATTTTTAAATCAAGAGCATATTCTTTTACAGTGTTAGGAGATTTTCCTTTAATAGTCATCATATATGTAAGAAATTCACGATAAACAAAGGGTTGCTCGGTAATTTTGAATTGCATTAAATCCTCACCTCAATTATACAAAATCTTTATTTTGTATAATTGTATCACAAATTTGAGGGGTTGTCAATAGTTATCCCCTCAGAAATTTTCAGTCAAATAAATAGCTCTTAATTTATTAATTGCTGATTTTTCTATTCTTGATATCTGCACTTGAGACAAGCACATCATTTTAGAAATCTCTGTTTGCGTTTTTTCAAATACAATTCTTTCTCTTAAAACTGTTTTGCTTTTTTCATCTAATACACTTATCATATCTTCAAATTTAAATTTTTCTGTTAAATCATCATTTACCGATTCTTTCAGAAAATCCACGATGTATCTTTCATCATTTACTTTTTCGTAGATTGATAAATAGTCTGAATTTGCTTCTAATGCATCTATAATATCAGATTTTTCAAATCCTGTTATTTCAGATAGCTTTTTTATGTCGGGTGCACTACCCTTTTCCTTTATATATTCTTCCTGTGTTTTTAAGCATATTAAGTATATATCTTTTAGTTTTCTAGAAATTTTTATTAAAGAATTATTTCGTAAAAACATTTTAATTTCTCCACTGATTATGTTGAATGCATATGTTGAAAATTTATAGCCAAGACTTTCATCAAATTTTTCTATTGCTTTTAATAGTCCTATGCAACCAATTTGATATATGTCATCAAATTCCAACCCTCTGTTTAAAAATCTAATTGAAATTGCTTTAACAAGTCCTAAATGGTCCTCAGGATTAATTTTATCGTGCATATGACTCAATCTTCTTCCTCATTATAACTTTAGTACCAAAGTCCTTTTCGGAAATAACATCAACATAGTCCATAAATGATTCCATAACTGTGAAACCCATGCCTGAGCGTTCAAGCTCAGGTTGTGATGTATATAACGGTTCTCTCGCTCTTTCTATATCGTCTATTCCAACACCAAAATCTTTAATCTCAATAGTAATTTCATTATTTTCAATTGATGCTGTTATGTAAATAGTTCCGTTATTATTTTTGTAACCGTGAATTATTGAATTTGTTACAGCCTCAGAAACAGCAGTTTTAATGTCACATATTTCCTCTACTGTAGGATTTAGGTCCAATAACAATGCTGATATCATATGTCTTGCAATCTTTTCATTTGAAGGAATACTGCTGATTTCAATTTTAATTATATTTTCCAACTGTTACTCCCCTCCCATCCATCGCTTCTTCAACTGAACTATAAATACTCAGTATTTTATGAAGTCCTGACATATTAATAATTTTTAATATATTATCATTAGGTTTGATTATACTTAATTTACCACCAAGACTGCTTATAAGCTTGTATCTTCCCAAAATGAGACCGATTCCTGAGCTATCCATAAAATCCAGTGAGCTAAGGTCAATTATAAGCAAATTAATAGGATTTTTCTTAAGTTCCGAATCAATTCTTTTTCTGATCTCGTTTGAAGTATAATGGTCTAAATCGCCATCAATAGATGCAATTAATACATTTCCTGATATAGTTGTATTCATATTACTCCCCTTTCTTTTTATATATGATATAATATTTAACTTGCGAAAAAAACAAAAAAAAGTCGCAAACATTAAAGTTTGCGACAAAATGTTATATTATAATTTCGCTAAATTTTCTAATACTTTAGCAAGCATATCCTTATACTTTGCTTCTTTTTCTTTTTCTTCATCTACGACTTTCTGGGGAGCTTTTGCTACAAAGCTTTCATTTGAAAGTTTTCGTGTAACACGCTCAACCTCAGCTTCAAGATGTTCTTTTTCTTTAAGAAGTCTTTCTTTTTCTTTTTCGATATCCACGAGCTCACCAAACGGAATGTATGTCACTGCACCTTCTGAAACTACTGATACAGTATTTTCGGGAAGAGTTGATTCATCTTTAATAAATTCAACTTCTGAAGCAGATGCAAGCTTTTTAAAGAATGATGTACCTTTTTCAAAAATATCTTCTAACGAAGTTTTAATAAAGATATTAGCTTTTCTTGAAGGAATAACATTCATTGATGCTCTTGTATTTCTTATAGCTTTTATAGCATCCATAATGATTTCCATATTTTTTTCTTCAGCGTCAAAATTAAATGTTTCATTATACATTGGCCACTGTGTTCTCATAATAGTTTCACCTTCGTGTGGAAGATGTTGCCATATTTCTTCAGTTATAAATGGCATAAACGGATGAAGAAGTACCAAAGTATTTCTTAAAACATATACAAGAACTGCCTGAGCTGTTTTATTTGTTGGATCTTCTGCTTCATAAAGTCTTGATTTAACAAGTTCAATATACCAGTCACAGAAGTCATCCCAGATAAAATCATAAAGCTTTGAAACAGCAACACCAAGTTCAAAGTTGTCTAAATTATCTGTAACTTCCTTTACAACTCTGTTATATTTGCATAATATCCACTTATCTTCCGTGCAAAGTTTATCAGCAGATGGTAATTCAATGGTATCTTCTGTTAAGTTCATAAGAACGAATCTTGAAGCATTCCAGATTTTGTTTGCAAAGTTTCTGCTTGCTTCTACTTTAGACTCGTAGTATCTCATATCATTTCCAGGTGAATTACCTGTTGCAAGAGTAAATCTTAAAGCATCTGCACCATACTGGTCAATAACTTCGAGCGGATCTACACCATTTCCAAGAGATTTAGACATCTTTCTTCCCTGGCTGTCTCTTACAAGACCGTGAATGAATACATGTTCAAACGGTGCTTTACCGGTATGTTCAAGAGCTGAAAATACCATTCTTGCAACCCAGAAGAAAATAATATCATAACCTGTAACAAGTGTATTTGTAGGATAAAATCTCTTAAGGTCTTCTGCATCTTCATCAGGCCAACCAAGTGTTGAAAACGGCCACAAAGCTGAGCTGAACCATGTGTCTAATACGTCATCATCCTGTTTAACTTTTCCGCCACATTTCGGACATTTATCTATGTCTGTTTTTGAAACTGTCATTTCACCGCAATCTAAGCAGTAAAAAGCAGGAATTCTGTGTCCCCACCAAAGCTGACGGGATATACACCAATCTCTTACATTTTCCATCCAACCAATGTATGTTTTAGAAAATCTGTCAGGAACGAATTTTAATGTGCCGTCTTTAACTACTTCAAGTGCAGGTTTTGCAAGAGGTTCCATTTTTACAAACCACTGACGGGAAACTATTGGTTCAACAGTAGTACCGCAACGATAACATGTTCCTACATTGTGAGAATGCTTTTCTATCTTGAGTAAATATCCGCCTTCTTCAAGGTCGTCAACAATAGCTTTTCTTGCATCATATCTTGACATCCCCTGATATTTGCCGCCAAATTCATTAACATTAGCGTTGTCATCAAGAACTTTGATGATTTCAAGGTCATGTCTTAATCCAACTTCAAAGTCGTTAGGGTCATGTGCAGGAGTAATTTTAACAGCACCTGTCCCAAAATCTTTTTCTACATATTCGTCTGCGACAATAGGAATTTCTCTTCCAACAAGTGGAAGTACAAGCATTTTACCAACTATATCTTTGTATCTTTCATCATCAGGATGAACTGCTACAGCTGTATCACCAAGAAGAGTTTCAGGTCTTGTTGTTGCTATTGTAAGATACTCGTCTGAATCCTTTAAAGGATATTTAATATGCCAGAAATTACCGTCCTGTTCCTCATATTCAACTTCAGCATCTGATAATGCAGTTGTACAATTAGGACACCAATTAATAATTCTGTTACCTCTATAAATAAGTCCCTTATTATAAAGATTGTAGAATACCTCTCTTACAGCATTTGAACAGCCTTCGTCCATAGTAAATCTTTCTCTGGACCAATCACAAGATGAACCAAGCTTTTTAAGCTGTGTTATAATTCTGTTACCGTACTGATTTTTCCAGTCCCATACAAGTTTTAAAAATTCTTCTCTTCCGATATCGTGTCTTGTGAGACCTTTTTCTTTTCTTAAGTTTTCTTCTACTTTAATCTGAGTGGCAATTCCGGCATGGTCAGTACCAGGAACCCATAATGCCTCATATCCTGCAAGTCTTTTATATCTTATTAAGATATCCTGCAGTGTTTCATCAAGAGCATGTCCCATATGTAATTGACCTGTTACATTCGGTGGTGGGATAACGATTGTATAAGGCTCTTTTTCAGATTTTACATCTGCTTTAAAGTAGCCGCTTTCTTCCCATAGCTTGTATATTCTTTCTTCAAAAGCCTTAGGATTATAGGTAGTATCAAGATTGTTTCTTTCAGCCATTTTTTTCATTCCTTTTAAATAAATTTGTATATTTTATAAATATTATAGAGTAATCTATAAATGCATATAGTGCTGTCAACACTATTATTGTAAGTAAGATATATTTAACCATCGTTGACGGTTCAAATACAATAAAAGAAAACGAAGCAAGGTAAAACACAAAAGTAGCTAATTTACCAGAATGATCCGCAGCAACATTGCACCCTTTTTTATATAAATACATTCCGCCAATACACAGTGAAAGTTCTTTAATAAATAAAAATGCAACAATTGAAAGTGGTATCCATTTGAAGTAAAGCAAACATAGTAAAACTGCAAACTGCATAAGCTTATCTGCAAATGGATCAAGTACAGCACCAACTTTAGATTGCATATTGAATTTTCTTGCTATAAATCCGTCAAGAATATCACTTATACCTGCAATAATAAGTAAGGTAAGTAAAATTGGCAGTTTTACACCATTTTCATAACTTGAATATAAAAACGCAAGGAAAAATGGTATAATTGATATTCTGAATAATGTGATAATATTAGGTATAGTAAACACTTTGTTCTCCTTATTCCTGTATATCTATAATAAGTTCTAATGCCTGATTAACTTCAGCAACAGGAACAAAAAATTCAAAACATTTGAGCCCACTGTCTGAATTGATGAAAGGTCTGATTTTAACCAGAATATTATTTGATAACAGTAGATTTTTCAGCTTACCAGCAGAATCTTCATTTTGAGCTAAAAATACAGTAGTCCACATATTACACTCCTATTTTAAACAATATTTTCATAATCTAATAAATAATATCATATTTTACAAAATAAATCAAGCTATTATTTAGTTAACACCGCAACAACCATTTTTACGAAACAATCATTTGTGAATCTAATACTACTTAATGGTTTAAGAAAACTACGCAAAGGAATCTCATTATAGTATTCTTTTTTAAAATTTGTATTATTTATAAGCAGTTTAAATCGTTTAATTGACATTTTGTTTATATACGAAAAATATTCTTCATCAGCCTCATTTTTACTTATTCTGAATAAAATTCTGTCTTTTTCATCAGGTAATCCCCTGACAAGTTCTTTGTATCCTTTAATTAATGTTTTGTCACTAAAGAACAAATGCACCCATGGAATACCTATTACATCACTTAAATGTGCACCATATGGATGGTTATACGGAGGAAAATTCACATATAATTTTCCTCCTGGTTTTAATACTCTGTAAACCTCTGCTAATACTTCGTCCGGCTTTGCAACATGTTCCATAGCATCATTCATAATTACTGTGTCAAAAGAATTATCAGGAAATCTCATTTTCGCAGCATCTTCTACATAAAATGTAAATCCCGAAAGTCCTAGTTCGTCCTGGAGAGCATATGCTTCACTCTCATATTTTGCAACTACATCAATTCCAGTTACACTTTTTGCTCCTAATGAAAGATAGTAGAGTGATTTTCCACCTGCCCCACATCCTATATCTAGGACATCCTTATCTTTAAACATTGAATCGCAGTCTGTATGCATAAGATAGAATTTTATAGTTTCCATACCTTTATTATATTGCCACATGCTATAAGTCATAACTCCGTCATTTTGCATATTAAAAGGATGAACAGGAAGTTTAAATAACTTATTAAAAAATAATAATGATTTAACTGACATATATTTCTCCTATGTGTTTATTTTAATATTTTCTTTAAAAATTGACCGGTAAATGATTCCGAAACATTTGCTACTTCTTCAGGAGAACCGCAAGCAACAACTGTGCCTCCCCCATCTCCGCCTTCAGGACCCATGTCAATTATATAGTCTGAAGTTTTGATTACATCTAAATTATGTTCAATTATGATTAGTGTGTTACCACTTTCGGCAAGCTTTGAGAGTACATCAATTAGCTTGTGCACATCAGCTGTATGAAGTCCTGTAGTTGGTTCATCTAATATATAGGCTGTTTTTCCAGTACTCTTTCTTGAAAGCTCAGTTGCAAGCTTTACTCTCTGAGCCTCACCACCTGAAAGTGTTGTAGCAGGTTGTCCTAATTTAACATAGCCAAGACCAACATCCTGTAAAGTTAATAGTCTGTTATATAGTTTTGGTGTATTTTCAAAGAATGTTACTGCTTCATCTATAGTCATATCAAGAACTTCAGCAATGTTTTTTCCCTTATATCTGACCTCAAGTGTTTCTCTGTTATATCTTTTTCCTTTACAAATCTCACAAGGTACATATACATCAGAAAGAAAATGCATTTCAATTTTCAAAACACCGTCACCGGCACAAGCTTCACATCTTCCGCCTTTAATATTAAAACTGAATCTGCCTGATTTATAGCCCCTCGCCTGTGCTTCTTGTGTTGATGCAAAAAGGTCTCTTATATCACTGAATAAGCCTGTGTATGTTGCGGGATTTGACCTTGGTGTTCTTCCTATAGGACTCTGGTCGATATCAATAACTTTATCAAGATATTCTATGCCTTTAATTTCTTTGCATTGACCTGGCTTCTTCTTTGCTCTGTTAAGTTCAACAGCAAGAGTTTTATATAGTATTTCATTAACAAGTGTGCTTTTTCCTGAACCTGAAACACCAGTAACAGCTGTTATGAGACCAACAGGGAATTTAACATTTATATTTTTCAGATTGTTTTCTTTAGCACCTATCACTTCTATAAATTCTTTACCTGGTTTTCTTCTCTTTTTTGGAATTTCAATTTTCTTTCTTCCGCTTAAATACTCACCTGTAATGCTCTTTTTGCATTTTTTGATATCATCTACAGTTCCTGTACAAACAACTTCTCCGCCGTGAATACCTGCACCGGGACCTATGTCCACAATATAATCAGCAGCAAGCATTGTATCTTCATCATGCTCAACAACCAATACAGTATTACCTAAATCACGGAGATTTTTAAGTGTTGCAATAAGCTTGTTGTTATCTCTCTGATGAAGTCCGATACTTGGTTCATCAAGTATATAAAGAACACCCATAAGACTTGAACCTATTTGAGTGGCAAGCCTTATCCTTTGTGCTTCACCGCCGGAAAGAGTTCCTGTAGCTCTTGAGAGTGAAAGGTAACCAAGTCCAACATCTGAGAGGAACTTAAGTCTTGATTTAATTTCTTTCAAAATCTGTTCTGCAATAATAGTATTGTTTTCACCAAGTTCTAATTTATCAAAAAACTTAATAGTTTCAATTATAGATAAATCACAAAGCTCAATTATATTTTTGTTATTAACAGTTACAGCAAGACTTTCTTTTCTCAGTCTTTTGCCATTGCACAATGAACAAACAACATCCACCATTATCATTTCGGTTTCGTTTTTCATATATTCTGAGTTTGTATCTCTGTATTTTCTTTCAAGATTAGAAATTACACCTTCAAATGGTACACTGTATACACCACCGCTGTATGTGCTCTGGTATTCAAATTTAATTCTTTCTTTACCAGAACCATAGAGAATAATATTTTGTATTTCTTCGCTCAATTCACCAAAAGGTGTTTCAAGAGAAAAACCATAATGTTTTGCTAAAGCAAGATATTGATTATAAGCAATGCTTTTTTTATTGCCAACAGAATTCCAACCGCTTGCTACAACAGCTCCCTCAGCCAAAGATTTGGATGGATCAGGAACTATACAGTCTCTGTCTATTCTTTGTTCAATTCCAAGACCTGTACATTGAGGACAAGCACCAAACGGGCTGTTAAATGAGAACATTCTTGGAGTTAATTCCTCAATATTAATATTACAGTCAGGACATGCATAATTTTGACTAAACAAAATTTCTTCTTTGCCTATTACATCAATAAGAACGAGGTCATCTGCAAGCTTAAGAGCTGTTTCTACAGAATCTGTAAGCCTTTGACGCATTGTTTCTCTTGCAACAAGTCTGTCAACTACAATTTCTATATTGTGTTTAATATTTTTTTCGAGCTTAATTGTTTCTGTAAGTTCATACATAACAGAATCCACTCTGACTCTTACATAGCCGGCTCTCTTAGCGTCTTCAAATACTTTATGATATTCACCTTTTCTTGATCTTACAACCGGTGCAAGCACCTGAAACTTTGTTCCTTCATCAAGTTTCATCAATTTATTTACAATTTCATCAACTGTTTGCTGTCTTATTTCTCTGTTACAATTAGGGCAATGAACCGTACCAACTCTTGCATAAAGAAGTCTATAATAATCATAAATTTCTGTTACAGTACCTACAGTTGAACGGGGATTTTTATTAGTTGTTTTCTGATCAATAGAAATTGCAGGTGAAAGCCCTTCTATAAGTTCAACATTGGGCTTGTCCATTTGTCCCAAAAACATTCTTGCATAAGAAGATAATGACTCGATATATCTTCTCTGCCCTTCAGCATAAATTGTGTCAAATGCAAGTGAAGATTTGCCTGAACCGCTTAATCCTGTCAGTACAACAAGCTTATCTCTCGGTATTTCCACATCTATATTTTTCAGATTGTGTTCTTTTGCACCTTTAATGTACAAGCTGTCACGCATTAAAGTTCTTCCTCCAATTCCTGAATTTTATCTCTTAATATTGCAGCTCTTTCAAACTGTAATCTCTTAGCTGCATCAAACATTTCTTCTTTAAGAGTCTTGATAAGCTTTCTGATATCGCCTTTATAGGTTGATTTTGTTTCTTTGAGTTCTTTGGTTGCTTCTATTATCTCTCTTACATCTTTAACAATTGTTTTAGGAATAATATTGTTTTCTTTGTTAAACTGCATCTGGATGCTTCTTCTTCTGTTTGTTTCCGATATGGCTTTTTGCATACTTTCGGTCATTTCAGACGCATACATAATAACCTTACCATTTGCGTTTCTTGCAGCTCTGCCTATTGTCTGTATTAATGAAGTTTCGCTTCTTAAAAAGCCTTCTTTATCAGCATCAAGTATTGCAACAAGAGATACTTCAGGTAAATCAAGGCCTTCTCTGAGAAGATTAATGCCTACAAGTACATCGAAAACCCCCAGGCGCAAATCTCTTATAATTTCCATTCTTTCGATTGTCTTGACATCTGAATGAAGATACCTTACTTTAACACCATGTTCTTCTAGAAAGTCTGTAAGATGTTCCGCCATTCTTTTTGTAAGCGTTGTAATCAAAACTCTTTCATTCTTTTCAATTCTTATATTAATTTCCGATATGAGATGATCAATCTGACCCTCCTGAGGTATAATTTCAATCTCAGGGTCAAGAAGTCCTGTAGGTCTGATGATTTGTTCTACAACACTCTGACTATGATCATACTCATATTGAGCAGGAGTTGCGGAAACATATATAGCCTGAGATATCTTTTTCTCAAATTCATCAAAGCAAAGTGGTCTGTTATCAAATGCACTTTTCAATCTGAAACCAAAGTCCACAAGATTTTCTTTACGGGATCTGTCACCAGCATACATAGCTCTCACCTGTGGTATAGTAACATGAGCTTCATCAACAATTAATAGAAAATCATCGGGAAAATAATCAAAAAGAGTAAATGGTGGTGAACCTGCTTCTCTTCCGCTTATATGTCTTGAATAATTTTCTATTCCCTGACAAAAACCGGTTTCCTGCATCATTTCAATATCGTAAAGTGTTCTTTGTTCAATTCTTTGTGCTTCAAGAAGTTTATTTTCAGAATTGAATTCATTGATTCTTTCTGCCAATTCTGCTTTTATATTTATAATAGCTTTTTCCATTTTTTCACTTGTAGTTACATAATGTGAATTAGGAAAAATTACTATATGACTTCTCTCTCCTATTATTTCGCCTGTAAGAATATTTATTTCAGAAATACGTTCAACTTCATCACCGAAAAACTCAATTCTTACAGAATTTTCGTTTGATGCCGCCGGAACTACTTCCAGAACATCTCCTCTGACTCTGAATTTGCCTCTTGAGAAGTCTATATCATTTCTTTCATATTGCATAGCCACAAGACGTTTAATAACTTCGTCCCGGTCCTTATTCATACCAGGTCTTAAAGAAACTACCATTGTGTTATAGTCGATTGGATCGCCAAGACCATAAATACAAGAAACTGATGCAACAATTATAACATCTTTTCTTTCAGCAAGTGACGCTGTCGCACTGTGTCTCAGCTTATCAATTTCATCATTAATAGATGAATCTTTTTCAATATATGTGTCAGTATGAGGAATATAGGCTTCAGGTTGATAATAATCGTAAAAGCTTACGAAATATTCCACAGCATTTTCAGGGAAGAATTCTTTAAACTCACTGCAAAGCTGAGCTGCAAGTGTTTTATTATGTGCAAGAACAAGAGTTGGTTTATTAACTTTTTCAATAACTTTTGCCATTGTATAAGTTTTACCTGAACCTGTTACTCCTTTAAGAATTTGTCCTGATAATCCGGCCTTTACACCATCTGCAAGCTTATTAATTGCCTGAGGTTGGTCACCTGATGGTTTAAATGGAGAAACAACCTTAAAATCGCCCATACTTAACCTCCTTTGTTTTTGCTATTAGTTTACCCTTTATTATAACATATATCTTATATTTTTTCAATATAAAAACACGCAACTTAATCGTTGCGTGTTTTTATCTCATTGAAGCATTTTTTACAGATAAAATCATGCTTAAAGTGTACTAAATCATCTGCTGATGAACAAAATACACAAAGCTCAGTTTCTTTGGCTTTAGTTACTATCAGCTTGTCTCCTTCAAGTTTTAAAGCCACTTCGCAGTTTCTGTCCACTCCTATTGCCGTTCTATATATTTTTGGTATTACCAGTCTTCCATTACCATCTATTACATGTCTTTTAATTTTCAACATTATCACCTCGACACAATTTTACTATAACTGGTAAAATTTGTCAATAGTTATATAATTTCGCCATTAAGCGACCATGTTTTAGATTCAGTTATTTTAAGTTTAACAATTTGTCCTGTTAGTTTTTCATCACCAAAGAAATTTACAATTTTGTTTTCAGGTGTTCTTCCCTGTAATGCATCTGGATTATTCTTTGAAGAACCTTCAACGAGAACATCAACTATTTTACCAACATAACCGTCATTAATTCTTTTTGATATTTCATTTTGAGTTTCAAGAAGTGTATCAAAATTCTTCTGAATTTCCTCGGCGGTTAACACGCTATCCATAAGGGCTGCCTTGGTTTTGTCTCTTTTGGAATATATAAATGTAAATAACGAATCAAATTCTACATATTTTACAACATCAATTGTTTCTTGAAAATCTTCGTTAGTTTCTGATGGGAAACCGACAATAATATCGCTTGACAAAGCAATTCCTGGAATCATTTTTTTAATTTTATCTATTTTTTCAAGATATTGTTCTTTTGTATATCCTCTGTTCATATCTTTAAGAACTTTGTTACTTCCTGCCTGAAAAGGTAAATGAAGCTGTGGGCAAACCTTATCAAGCTGTGCCATTGTTTCGATTAATTCGTCTGAAATATCTTTCGGGTGAGATGTTGCAAATCTAACCCGCTCTATTCCTTCGATTTTACATACTTCTTTAAGAAGTGTGGCAAAATTATACTCGTTTACATCATCATTGCCATAAGAATTTACATTTTGACCTAAAAGAGTAATTTCTTTATACCCATCCTTGGCAAGCTGCTTTATTTCATTTAAAACATCTTCATGTTTTCTGCTTCTTTCTCTACCTCTGACATACGGAACAACGCAATAAGAACAAAAGTTATTACATCCATACATTATGCTTACCCATGCTCTGAATTTATCATCTCTGAGCACAGGGATATCTTCAGCAATTCTTCCGTCACTGTCCATTACATCAAGAACACGATTTTTCATCATAGCTGAATATAATATTTCAGGGAACTTATATAAGGAATGTGTTCCGAAAATCATATCAACATGTCTGAATTTCTGATTTAATACAGATGCGGCCTTTTCTTGTTGTACCATACAACCGCATACACCTATTAATACTTTTCTGTTTTTTGCTTTAAGGTATTTCAGTGCTCCAACATTGCCTTTAAGTTTGAGTTCTGCGTTTTCTCTGACAGCACATGTGTTAAAAATAATTACATCAGCTTTTTCTCTTTCTTCTATAATAGTATACCCCATCGCACTGAGCATACCTTTTAGTTTTTCCGAATCATTTTCATTTTGCTGACAGCCATAAGTAATAACACAAGCTGTTTTATCATTAATTAGTTTTCTGATTTTTTCTATATACTTATTCTGAACACTTAGTTCATCATTAGAAATGTGTATTCCTTGTTTTGCCATTTATTTTCCCTCTAACAAATCATTTTTAATATCCCACAATTTTTTAGATAAATCAACATAGTATTTATGTGGATTTTCAAATCTTAAAACTTCATCCCAAAGTGTATCAATCTGTTCTTTGCAATACTCTTTTATTTCATGTAGAGAAGGATTGTTGTATATACATTTTCCTTTCTCATAAATCTTTACAAGTAACTTTTTAGCAGTGAAATTATTGATTTTTTTCTTCTTCCATGTATGCTCAGGATCAAAAATTGTGTATTCTTTTGAATTATCTATTACTTCATCATGAAGAGTAATTACATCAGCAATAGCTTTACCTGTTTCGTTAGAAAAAAGTCTGTAAAGATTTTTAAAACCAGGAGTTGTAATTTTAGCAACATTTTCACTTTTTTTAATTTTAGGTACAAGTTCACCGTTTTTTTCTACAGCTACAAGTTTATATACGCCACCAAAAACAGGTTCTGATTTTGAAGTAATAAGTCTTTCCCCAACCCCAAAAGAATCAAGCTTTGCCCCTTGAATAAGAGTATCTCTTATAATATATTCATCAAGTGAGTTGGATGCCATAATTTTGCAGTCCTCATATCCAGCATCATCAAGCATCTTTCTTGCTTTTTTAGAAAGATATGTTATATCACCACTGTCTATCCTTATTCCTGACGGTCTGTAGCCTTTGGGTTTAAGATATTCATCGAAAACTTTAATAGCATTTGGAACACCTGAATTTAAAACATCAAATGTATCAACAAGTAGAACGCATTTTTCAGGGTAAAGCTTGGCATATGACGCAAATGCCTCATACTCTGATTCAAAAGCCTGTACCCAACTATGTGCCATAGTTCCGACTGCAGGAATTCCAAACATTTTTTCATCAATTGTACACGCCGTTCCTGCACATCCACCTATATATGAGGCTCTTGCACCATAAATCGCACCAAACGCACCCTGAGCTCTTCTTGAACCAAATTCAAATACAGGCCTTCCCTGTGCGGCACGAACAATTCTGTTTGATTTTGTTGCAATAAGGCTCTGATGATTTATAGTCAGTAAAATCATTGTTTCAAGGAACTGTGCCTGAATCATTGGTCCTTTTACTGTAACAATAGGCTCACCAGGGAAAATAGGAGTTCCTTCAGGGATAGCCCACACATCACATTCAAACTTAAAATCAGCAAGATAGTTAAGAAATTCTTCTGAAAACATATTTTTACTTCTTAAAAATTCAATATCTTCTTCAGTAAATTTTATATTATCAAGGTACTCACACAACTGCTGAACACCAACCATAATAGCATATCCGCCATCATCAGGAACTTTTCTGAAAAACATATCAAAATATCCGATTGTATTTTCCATACCATATGCAAAATAACCGTTTGCCATAGTAAGCTCATAAAAATCAGTAAGCATTGTCAGATTAAGTTCATTTGTCATTTTATAGCCTCTTTTCAGTTTATAATTAAAACAGACACTTTCGTGTCTGTCATTTTTATTTATTTACATATAAAAAGTATCTGATTATTTCATATAAATAAAGTATTGCAACTAAGGCTCCCACTGCTTTAAGTCTGGTAGCTACATTAATAAACATCATATTAAGTCCAAAAGGAAGAATATAATAGAATTTAACAAACAAGCCAGTAATAAGAATAATAAGGAAGATTACACTGTAATAAACCATATTCTGAACCTTAATTTTTTTAAGTGAACAAAGAACAATCATAGCAATAATTCCAAGAATTCCTATTACAATAAGTGCATATGTAAGCGGTGTATAGTACTTAAACGCACTCGAACTAAAAAATATAATATTAAGTATATAAAATCCAAACTCAAGTATTACCAAAAACAATGTTGATAACAAGAATCTGTTTACTACCGCTTCATTTTCTCTTTTACTCATTTTTCATACTCCTTTTAGTCTAACTCGTGTAATTTAAACATGGTCACAGCCAATAACGCTATCGCAGCTGTTTCTGTTCTTAAAATTCTTTTTCCGAGTGTTGTTGTCTTAACACCCATATCTCTCGCTTTTGAAATTTCGGCAGGTGAAAAACCGCCTTCAGGTCCAATCATAATTCCTACTGAGTTAATATCTTCATTAAAGTAATTGTCATATGTATTTTCTTTATCACGTTCATATGCAATCACAGATAAATCATAATCAGACATCATATGCATAGCGGTGTCAAACTTTACAGGTTCGTGCACTTTGGGGACAACTGATCTTTTGCATTGTTTAACAGCTTCAACTGCAATTCTGTTCCATCTGATTATCTTAGAATTCTCATCCTTAATCTTAACTACAGAAAATTCAGTTTCAACAGGAACAATCTCTGATACTCCAAGTTCAACCGCTTTTTGTATAACTAAATCCATCTTAGTGCCCTTTGAAAGACTTTGAAAAAGCACAACTTTTCTAGAAGGTTCATTATTTTCTATTTCTTCTAAAATCTCAGCTTCAACATTAACATCTAAAGATAAAACTTTGGCAACATAAGCTCTGCCGGAAGAGTCACAAACTTCTATGCTTTCCCCTTCCCTTATTCTGAGAACTTTAGAAATATGTTTTGATTCATCGGCAGACAGCGAAATTATATCACCTTTGCCTTTAACTACAACATCATCAGCATAACTTCTGTGCATATAACACCAACTTAATAAATTTTACTATTTAATTGCAATTTTGTCAATAGAAAAATGACACATTACAATCAATTTATTATCATTATAACAGATTTTTTAAAATAATACAATATTTTTTTGAATATTATTAGATTTTTTAGAATATATTATACTAATGATAAAAAAGTTATAAAAAAACTCTTGACAAATGTATTTTTATATGCTATTATATTCAAGCTGACTACAAGATATCGCGGGATGGAGCAGTCTGGTAGCTCGTCGGGCTCATAACCCGAAGGTCGTTGGTTCAAATCCGGCTCCCGCAACCATATTTAAACCCTTGATTGTTTAAAAATCAAGGGTTTGTTTTTATATCTATTCTGAGAAAATGCGAAGAAAAATTTAGTTTACAAAACAAAATAAATATGGTAATCTTATAAAAATTGTATTTTTGAATTTAATAGGTGACAATTATGAAAAATAAATTTAACATTTTAAATTTCGGTGCAGAACCAGACTTGTTAAAGGTTCAAACAAAAGCTTTTCAGGACACTATAGATTACTGCTATAAGAACGGTGGCGGTGAAGTTATTGTTCCTGCAGGTACATATATTATTGGTGATATAAGACTGCGAAGCAATATAACTTTACACCTGCTTGAAAATGCTGTAATTAAAGGAAGTGCTAACATCAATGACTACAGTAATATATATAATGACATAATCGAGCCTCTTCCTTCAGAGCAGGCAACAAAAGCAAAGTGGGTAACAGCTAATCAACACTTTGCCAATGGTGGTGGTCTGAAAAAACATCTATATACAGCAGGCAGTTACTGGAACTATGGTATTATAAGAGCTGTGTATGCTGAAAACATCTCAATCAAGGGTGAAAAGGGTTCTGTAATCGATGGCGGAAATCTTTACGACCCAAATGGCGAAGAAAATTACAGAGGACCACACGGCATTAATATGCATTTTTGTAAAAATGTAAGATTTGAAGGTTATACAATAAAAGATACAGGCAATTGGGCACATGCTATTTTTCAGTCACAAGACATTATTTTTAACAATCTCTCCGTTCTTGGCGGACATGATGCACTACATACCAGGTCTTGTAAAAATGTCACAATGTCTGATTGCAAACTTATTACCGGTGACGATTGTGTTGCGGGTTTTGACTGTGTAGATGTTAAAATTAATAACTGTGAAATAAGTTCAGCATGCAGTGCATTCAGATTTGGTGGAAACAATATACTAATTGAGAATTGTGATGTTTACGGTCCTTGTAAATATCAATTCAGAGGCTCTTTTTCTCAGGAAGAAAAACAAAACAGTGCCGAAATGTCATCCGTTGCGAGAAATAATACTCTTTGCTTTTTTACATATTTTGTTACAGATGACTTACCTCAGCAAAAACAACCAGGAAATATTGTTATCAGAAATTGCAAAA
This sequence comes from uncultured Eubacteriales bacterium, assembly GCA_964568815.1. Classification (GTDB taxonomy): domain Bacteria; phylum Bacillota; class Clostridia; order RGIG6154; family RGIG6154; genus RGIG8700. Next base: position 37,917 of record CAZMRY010000005.1, read on the forward strand.
TAAATAATATTGATAAAATGCTACACATAAACCTTTCAGGAAATGAAACATGGCAAAGAGGTAATCCTCCAACAGACATAACATTTGAAAACATTGAAGCAACTGATATAAAGATTGGTTTTTGTGGATACGGCGACGGAATTGTACCATACAAACTTAATATAAATAATATTGTGTACAAAGTTGCAGATGGGTTTGAAACTGAACCATTTATGAAAGTAGCACACTTTGGAAGTATTAATATTAAAAATACTAAAATATTTAATTATAACGGCAATTCATTTATCAGATCATGGAGTGAAGATGGGACAGTCAATACTGAAAATTTAATCTGTGACATTAAAGATAACGAATTACTCGTAAGAGCAACCGAAGACTTTACTTGTAAACCAATATAAAAAGCAGCGGAATAACCGCTGCTTTTTAGCATATTTCGTCGCTGTCAAGTAAAACAGTAAAAGGTCCGTCATTTACAAGAGAGACTTTCATATCTGCCCCAAAAACTCCACATTCAGTTTTTACAAATAACTCCCTGCATCTTGTAAGAAGATACTCATACATTTCTTCTGCCATGTCAGGTGCACCAGCGTTTACAAAGCTTGGTCTGTTACCTTTTTTGCAATCAGCATATAGTGTAAATTGAGAAATTACCAACACTTCCCCATTCACCTGACCTATGCTTAAATTTATTTTCTCGTTTTCATCTTCAAAAATTCTTAATCTTGATACTTTTTCAATCATTTTATCTGCAATTTCTTTAGTATCAGTATTTGAAACACCAAGAAACAATAAAAAACCCTTATTTATTGCACCTTTAACTTCCCCATCAACTTCAACTTTAGCTTCAAGTACTCTTTGAATAACTATTTTCATATATCTTTCTCCTTATTTATATCTGTTAATTGTTCTTCCTTACCGCTTGCAAGCGAGCGGTCTATTGCGTTTAAACAAGATGCTGTGCATAGAAATAAAAACCGCCATATGGACTTTCCATAACAAGAGGTGCTCTCAAAAATCCGCCTAAAACTTTTCCGTAGGTCTCATCAGCAACAGCTTTTTTGAGTTCTTGCACATAGTCGGCATATATGCAAATTGAGCCACGGCATATTTTAACATTGTTTTCTATCAACTCATCCATAAAATCTTTACGTGATTTAAAAACGATTTGCATGTGAGTTTTCGCAACCCAAAATCGCTAATTTATACATATCATCAACTCCCTGATACATTATACTACTATACTCTGTAATTTTCAAGACAAATTGATGTTGTGTCTACTGGCAAATTGATGTTGTGTCTACTGGCAAAACAAAAAAACATCCCACCGGATGCAGAGTATATAACCTATTTACACTTCCAAAAACTGCTAGCAACGAGCAGAAAAACTGAATATTAAAGCATATAGACGAGCGATTTTGGTACATATTGGATAAACTTCATTTATTGAATTAAGATCAATAATCCGATTTTGTTTATACTTGTTTTATGCGTCGTTGTTTTTAACGAACTATCTCGCTTTGCTCGAAAGGATTTGTTTCGTTGAAAAAAGCAGAACCATAGAGATATTTTTGTTAAGTGATATTCCAACTCCGTTGGAGTGATATTTTTGATAAATCAAAAGTGATATTGAAACCTTCTGTTTCAGTGATATTATTATGAGCAAAGCGAATAACAAGGTTCTGTCGCAGACAGGTTCTTATATTTGCCTCTAACTGAGTGAAGCACAATACCACTCGGTGTAAACCGAATATCACTGCAAAGCAATATCATTTGCCGCAGGCAAATATAATGGAGCATTTTTGTATTTCTCATAAGTCTTTTTGCAGACAACCTCAAAACCCATTCCAGTATAAGTTGCCTTTGCAATTGATATATTTAAAATTTCTGTCGTAGAATCCGCATCGCCTCCGATTGCATAATTCACGGCAACAGGCAACTCATTTTTAAACAATATCGTTGTACCATTTTTAGAATATAATACATCATCTGAAAAATTACTTTCCTCTTCATTAACATCAAGGTCTATTTGTTCTTTTTCGGTTACATTAGTATCAATGCAAATTCCATCGTTGTAACCGGCCTCGAAAGATTCCTTAACAACATCTGTGCATGCAGTTAACGATAGCAAGAATACAAAAATACATACTATAACTGTGATTTTTCTTTTCATTTTTTCACCTCTTCAATAAAAAAGTGCGTAGCCGAAGCTACGCACGAAAAATGCATAACTCCGATTGCTGCGACACAAACTTCACTTTCCTGTAATGGTATGCGAAAAATAGA
>CAZMRY010000006.1:0-38663 GCA_964568815.1 uncultured Eubacteriales bacterium
TTATACAGTTCATCCTGACATTCAGCACTGCAACACTTACTGCAGTTTCGCCCTTTAAATTTCTTACCGCATACTACACATCTCTTAAGCATATCCTCACCCCTTAAGCTTCTCAGCAAGTGCAGCAATAGCCTGTCTGCACTTGGCTTTTTCTTCCTCGCTGGTCATTCTTTCTATAACACTGTTCATTTCAACTATAGACTTCTGCACCTGATTGAACATAGTCTTAAACTCTGTCATATAAGGTGATGCTAACGCAAGCTGTTTTTTAAGCCTTTCAGCCTCTTCCTTTGCTTCTTTTGCCGAAAGTTCAGCCTGCTTCTGCTTTTCTTCAAGAACAGCAAGCTCTCCTTTAAGCTTTTCTGCCGTTATGTCCGCTCCCTTTTGTGCTTTTTCTTCAGCCTCCGCCGTTATCTTATCAAGCACATCTTTAGGTATTTCAGGATTTTCTTTTAAAGCTTTTATTTTCTCTTTTGCCTTTTTCTCTGCAAGCTGCACCTTTTCAAGGCTCGCCTTAAGTTCTTCAATCTGTTTATTAAGTTCAACGCTTTCTTTGTTTTCTGTTTTCGCTCTCTCTTCAAACTCTGCAATCCTCTTACTAAGAGCATCAACCTCTTCAGCTTTTTTCAAAGCCTCGTCTCTTTCCTTTATAAGCTTGTCAAGTTCTCTTGTGGAGATATTCTCTACATTGTTTGCCTCTGCAAATTCTTCTCTCTCTTCTTCAGGTATTGCAAGGAGCTTTAAAGCCTTTGTATAGCTCAAATTCCCAATCGTTTGTGAATTTACATCCTGCCCGAAAAGGTCAATCTGCTTGCTTCCGTATTCATCAAAAAGCTTCATAAAATTATTGGCTGAAGACTGTGAGAAATCTACCTTCTCTTTAAGCCAGTTTCCCCATTCGCCATGGTCAAGTAAACCTTTAGCCTCCTTAAGCCTTTTTCCAATTTCGATTGCATAATAAAGCATAATGTTTTGTGCATTTCTTTTAAGTGTAACAATCTCACTTGTTACAACATCAATATCTCTAACACTTGCCTCTATGATTTTATTTTCCATTTATATTTACCTCCAACTTTTTAATATGCTCAAGCCACTTCTTCTCAAACTCGATTACAATTTCTGTTCTTGCACAGTTGTTTTTTCCTCGGTTCTGATTAACAAAAAGCTTTCCTTCATCACTTTTAAGCTCCAAAGTAAAAAAAGGCTCATCAGGCTCTTCAACCTTTCTTATAAAGAAAATATTACTTTTCCCGGTTGCGTGAGCCTCTGCGTAAGATGCAACACAATGGTGTAGTATTTTCCCCTCAATACGAAGCTCCACTTCTCTTCTGCAAGGAACAATCATCAGCCCTGAAGCTTTATCTTTAAACTCCAGATTCTTAAGAACTTTATATCTGTCGTCAAAACCTTTCATCTTTTCTTTATTTTTTCTTAACTCAAGTCGTTTAACAGCATCATTATGTGCCTTGTAAAGATTCTTAGGATACAGATTATCCTTATCAAGTGCAGTTTTTTCATCAGTAAGCATTGAATAATAGTCCTTGAGCATTGTAAAATCTATAGTACCTTTTTGTCCCCTGAATCTATCCCTTTGTTTCATTATGTAAGAAAGGCATTTAGAAACATTTTTATTAAATTCAATCAGTTCTTCTATTTTATATCTGCCTTCACGATACACCGCTGATATTTCTTCTTTACTTATATTGCAACCGACTTCTTTCAATTTTCTGTATAGTTTAACAACATCCGCAGCAATTTGTTTCCTCACAAACCACTTGAATTCTTCCTTTGTAAGTCCTAACATCTCGCAAGGTCTTTTCTTTTTAAAATCAATCTCATCCTTATAAGCTCTGATGCTCGCTCCTCTAAAATAACCATAATCAGTTGACCTGTCTTTTATAATCTGACTTATAAGATAACTTCCGCCTTGCATAACTACATTTTCAATGTTATTTTTCTTTAAATACATATACGCATATGACACAGGATAAGTTACGCCTTTTGAGCTTGTATAAATATCAAGTTTTGAATTTTCAAGCACTGTGCCATTAAGTTCATAGGGCATAAATGGAACAAAGTGGTCGCATGGTCCGTATTCATCAAAATAAGATTTTTTCTGCTCCCAATGGTCCATATAAGTTGTTGTAGTGAAATACTTATACCACCCTTTAAGCTTTATAACTCTTTTATCTCCAAATATGTATGCCTCATATGGTGAAACATCAATGCTCTTCTCTGCTTCTTTATTAAACGAAAGGTCTATTTTCCATGATACAAGTGCAGCCTGTCCGCATACTTTCATTATGTGCATAGGGAATATACTTCTGCGTTTGCAATTATATTTACTGTTAAGCTCCCCAACATGAAGCAATTTACATTCTGCTCCACAGCCAGGACACAAAGTATTGTCTCCCGATATTAATGCTTCCGTTTTTATCATCACACCATAAGGTGCTCTTGCATATCTTCCGCAACCTACATCAACTGCCTCACTGTAAAAAACATTCTTACAACAACTGCACTTTACTTCAACCAATCTTTCTTTTCTTTCTTCCAAAGGATTAAAAACCCATTCTTTTTTATAAACAAGAACATCCAGACCCTCGAAGAGTTTCTTTGCCTTTATATAATCAAACACCGCTTTTGGCGGTTTAGTTGGCATATATTCAACATAGTTTATCTCTTCCATAATATCTCCTTTCTGCCTTCACTTGTAGGGCAGGGGCAAGGCAATAAAAACATTTCAAAGGAGCTGATAGTCTTTGAGGAAGTTTTTTTAATTGCCTTGCTCCTGCCGTAACGGATGAGGCGTTGTTACATCAATTCTTCAAGGTCAATAAAGAGGCTGTCCTTCTTTGCCTCTTCATTAAGTCCATAGTATTTTCTTATAACCTCTTCAGCTTCCTTTGGCGAAACAACAACACAGTTACCCTTTATATTCTTTTTCTTCTGGTCTGCAAGCTTTTTTATCTCTGCTGCACACTTTTTAATATCCATTCCTGCCTCAAAATCCTTAAGCACAATCTCAGCCTGCTTTGCATTGTTTCCAACAATATCTTTAAGCTGTTCACCGCAGAAGAAAACATCAGTTCCCTCGTGTCCCTTCTGCATCTTCTCTATTTCAACCTTCAATTTATTCAACATACCTTTTCACCGTTAGCAGCTCTCATTTTAAGTATCTGCTCCCTTTCCTTTAATTCTTTATCTTTATATACAATAGAATCAATCAACCTTATATCCTCAAGACTGATTGTGTGTTCTCTGCCTGCATTTGGTATGTATGTTTCTTCGATTTTAACTGTTCTGTATTTAACAGCAGCTTCATCAATACTGTAGCACCCATCGCTTTTTGAGTTCTCTTCTATCAGAATAAATTCCCTGCGTACCTTGCCATCCTTTCGCCACCTTCTTGCACCGTACCCCACAGGGATGCACCTTATGCCCCTGTACTCAACAGGAATACCTTTAACAATGCAGTCAATCATTTCTTTAATGGTCAATTTGCTCCGCCCCCTTCGCTTTCAGCTTTGCCATTTGTTCCATCAATTGCTCTCTCTTCTTTTTGCGTATTGCATCAAAGTCTGGCACTTCTTGGGTAAAGTTGCAGAATCCACTCGGCTTTATCTTTGCTTTTGTGGTCATTTTGTCCGTAACATCAAAGTGAAGAGGAAAAACTCCCGTCCAGCTGTTTTCTATGCTCTGCTCTATTATCTTGATTCTTGTTTCTTCATCATCAGCAAGCTTATTAAGCTTCTTTATAAAAAGCTCAAAGCCTCTCGTCGTAAGCGGTTTCTTTTTCTCTTTCCTGAACTCTATAAAATCTCTGACAGCCTCTTTAAACTCTTCACTGCCTTCTATATCAAAACTTATTACTTCTTCTTTTTTCATAAAAAATTACCTCACTTGACATTTTTAAAGTTATGAGGTAAAATACTTATGGTTGTTAGTCCTCTTATGAGGGCTTTTTCTTTTACCTCAATTTTCATATTCAATTTCCTTTATCAAACTCTGGAAGATGAAAAATATTCAACACTTCGCATATTTTGCCTATCCGTTCATCTACATACTTATCGTTTTTATCAGCATAGGCACTATAATGTCTAAGAGCTGTAAATATAAGTTTTCTTTCTTCCACATCTAAATGACATTCTATTCCGCCGTCATTCTTTTCTCCATATTTCAAAACATTCTCACTCCTAACTTCTCACTGTGCATTGTGCGTTGTGCCCTGTGCACTGCATACGCAACCGCCCCTGCCAATATGTACTCTCCACCTATTGCGTAGTAGCCTCTCTGTTCTCTTAAGTACGGTGTTAACGCAAGTACCACAATCAAGAAACTCATTATAGGTATTGCATTGTCCTTCAGAAGCATTACCGCTCCTTTAATTTTCTTTAGTAACTTTTTCATTAGTTCGTCTCCTTTGATTTAATAAATTCATCAACTTTAGCTCTCAGCTCATCTTCACTTAACTTCACTGTCATTTGTGCGTAATATACCATTGTCCCACCTTTGTTGTATATCGCCATATGCTTATTGTGATGCTGAACCGCCGTGTAACCTCTGTAATCTACTCTTTCCATTTGTTTCTCCTTTCCACGGTGTAAGGCTTGATAAAGCGCAAGGCTGTGGTTCACACTGAGCTTCTCCGCCTTTTTCTACCCATTCCTGCAGTTTCGCTTTTATGTACAGCCTTTTAGTTCCTATCTCATAATATAGACCCTTAAGACAGCCCGTTTTTTCGAGCTTATATAACGCCGACCGCGAGCACCCTAAGAACTCTGCAGCTTCTTTTCTTGTTAACCTTTCCATAGTTTTCTCCTTTCTTTTGTGATTGACATTTTTTACCAAATATGTTATAATGCAATCAATCCTTTCTAGGATTAAAAAATGCGTCGCTCGGCTGCACTCTTTTTCCAGGTGCAGTCGGGTTTTTATTTTCTCTCGTTTTCATCCGCTCCTTTCGTTTTAAAATAAAAATAATCACACAGTCTTTATTTGGTTTTGTTATCGTTTACGCAACATCATCTGTAAAAAAAATATCATTATTCAGTTTATAATGATTTTTAATCATCTGTACTTCCGATAACAAGAAGTCAGAATAACCATTAATTTTCTGCATAACGCTTGTTTCTGTTCTGCCGATTAGTATTGCTACTTCCGAATATCTTACATTATTATCCCTAAACCAATTCTTTAGTTTTGTATACGGTTTATGAACCTTTTTCATATATTCATCTCCTTTCTGTTGCTTATCCGATAACACAATATTATCACAGGTTTGTTGCTTTGTCAATAACTTTTTTTATTTTTTTATAATTATTTTTACTTTTCTATTGATTTTTTTATGTTTGTATGCTATTATTTTGTTGCGGAGGTGATAACGCAATGTTTAAAGACAAACTTAAAGAGTTGCGTATTGGCAAGGGTTATTCTATGGATAAACTTGTTGAATTATATAACGAAAAATTTGGCGGTAAATTAAACAAAAGTACCGTGAGCAGATACGAAAACGGACTTCAGGAACCTATGTTTACTGTTGTTAAAAATTTTGCTACATTATTCAATGTAACTACAGATTATTTAACAGATACAGAGAATACTTTTCAGCACCTTCAGTCGCAAGGCGTTATATCTCCTATTACAACAAAAAGATTTCCTATGCTCGGTAATATCGCCTGCGGTAAACCCATATATGCTGATGAAGATTATGAAACCTTCGTAGAGGCAAGTAGTAATATAAATGCCGACTTCTGTCTGACTGCAAAAGGTGACAGTATGATTAATGCACGAATATTTGACGGCGACATTGTTTTTATAAAAAGTCAACCTGATGTTGAAAATGGTGAAATAGCAGCTGTAATTATAAATGATGAAGCTACTCTTAAAAGAGTATATAAATATCAAAACAGAATAGAGCTTCGCCCGGAGAACCCTATGTATGATGTTCTCAACTATGAAGGCACAGAGCTTGAACAAATTCAAATACTTGGCAAAGCAGTCGCTTTCCAAAGTTATATAAGATAAAGAAAGGATAAATAATATGAGCTACAACGATTATGGCGAAGTAACAAGAAATAAGGGCATCAGCTTATTTGCATTCCCTGACAATTATATAATATTAGATATTGAAACCACAGGTTTATCCCCTCAGTATTGTGAAATAATAGAGCTTGCTGCAATTAAGGTAAAAGACGGTCAAATAGATTGTAACTTCAATTCTTTAATTAAACCTTCTTCTGAAATTCCTGAGTTTATACAGAATTTAACAGGTATTACTAATTCAATGGTGGATAATGCACCTTCTATAGCAGAAATTCTTCCAAGCTTTTTGGAATTTATCGGAAGAGACATATTAGTAGGGCACAATATTCCATTCGATATTAATTTCATAGCTAAAGCAGCCTTTGATATTACAGGTGAAACTATCCATAACGATTATATTGATACTGCAAGGATTGCAAAAAAGTTATTATACAATTTGGACAATCACAAGTTATCAACAATTGCATCTTATTTTGACATTCAACAAGAAAATGCACACCGAGCTTTGGATGATTGTTATACTACAAATGAAATATTCCAAAAACTCAAGAATGAAAACGCAAACAAAGAAGCTTCTTTCATTTCATTGTTTGAAAATATAGAAACTGTATTAAAAGATAAGCTTGTTGTATTCAAAGGCTCAACATCTATATGCAGTTACGATGCTTATGAAAGAATATGTACAAAAGCAGGTGGAAGGACAGATACTGTCTTTTATAATACAGCTGATTATATTGTTTTTGGTAACCACACGTATAAGAAATTTGCAAAAGGTGACTACTCTGAAAAAATGCTTAAAGCACTCGAATTGCAGAATAATGGCTCTTTAAAAATATTGTCAGAATCTCAGTTTATATCTTTGTTTGGAATTGATATTCCTGAAGAATATCTCCCTAAAAAGCGAAACAAAAATATTGATATCAAATCACTTTCAGCTCAAACTGATGATTTTGACGAAACACATCCCTTATATGGTAAATTATGCGTGTTCACAGGTACATTAGATAGAATGCCACGCCAAGAAGCTATGCAAGCCGTATTAAACTTTGGTGGAGAAATCGGTAATGGTGTTACCAAAAAGACAAATTACCTGATATTAGGATGTAATGACTTCTGCAGTGCTATAAAAGATGGAAAAAGTTCCAAGCATAAAAAAGCAGAGGAACTAAAACTAAAAGGATGCGACATAGAAATCATTTCCGAAGATGTATTTTATTCTATGCTTAATGAATAAATAAAAAACCGCTCCCACCCTAATAGGAACGGTCAAATATATAGGTGCATAAAGATACACACCATTTGTACAAAAAAAGTATATCACACAGCACCTTTATTTGTCAACTTTAAAAATACAGAAAGAGGTGCTATTTTTATGGCTAAAACAAAAAGGTCCATAGGACACATTAAAAAGCTTGATGATAACAAATATCTTTTAAGGTTATCTTTAGGCTTTGATGATTTTGGCAAAAGACTTCAACCTTCTAAAGTGGTTGAGTGCAAAAGTGACAGAGAGGCAGAACGCTTTCTTCTTGAATTCTATAATCAGAAGGAACAACTGCTCCGTGAAGGCACGAGCTATGTTCCAAAGACATTGGAACAACTCTATAATTATTGGATGGAGCACTATGTACAAAAGGAATTAAAAAGAACGACTGCTGAGTGGTACATCTCTATGTGGGACCGCATATTATCCTCTGCAGGTTCAATCAGGCTTGAAATAATATCTGCAGCTCACATACACGCTTTAATAGAAAGTGCAGACGGTACAAGAAACAAAAATGCTCTTTTCAAAATGTTAAAAGCCATGCTCAACAAGGGTGTCCGTTGGGGCTTTATAGATGCAAACCCCTGCCAAAAGATGGACACACCAAAATACAAAGCTCCTGAGAAAAAAGCATTGTCAACAGAAGAGTTGCAATTATTAACCAACGAAATAAAAGCAGAACCATTAAAATATCAAGCTATTTTTTATTTCGCGGTTGTCTGTTCTCTGAGAAGGCAGGCAATAGTAGGATTAAAATGGGCTGATATTGATGTTGTTTCCTCTTCTTTCAAAGTAAACAGGGCTGCTATACAACTAAGCGGTATAGGTACCGTCCCTGATACTCCTAAGACTGAAAAATCAAAAGTAACACTTCATCTTCCTGATGTCCTTAAAGACATATTGTTGAAACTTCAAAGAGAACAGCTTATAGAGAGAATGAAGTGGGGGAGTAAGTGGGTAGATGAAGACTGGATATTCACCCAAGATGGCGGCAAGATGATGTGTCTTGCAACACCTTCGCATTGGTGGAAAAAATTCGCATCAAAGTATGGCATTAACGATATAACATTTCACGGTCTTCGTCACACTGCAGCAACTCATATGATAAAAAACAACATTCCTATTTCCACTGTATCAGGTATATTAGGTCATGCAAACATCACTACAACCTTAAACACTTATACTCATGTTATCGAAGATACAAAGAAAACCGCAATTGATATTATGGCTGATGTTGTGACAGGGAAGACCTCAGCTGCAGATCCAAAAGCAGTATAATTATTGCACAATTCATTGCACAGTTTATTGCACAAATTATAAAAACATTGAACAACAGCAAAACACAAACACACGCAAAAAAACTTGTAATATAAGCATTTCTACAATATCACGCACACCGAAACACATTAAAATTTAAGTCTCTTAATCAGGGTGTCCAGGGTTCGAGTCCCTGATGGTGTACCAAACAAAATAAGCATCCATTCGGATGCTTTTTTTGTTTTTTGTTCTTTAAAGGGGCTCGAACCCTGAGAGGGCAAAAAGCGGTTAAGAAAAGTTGCCTGTGGCAAGTTTTTCAGCTTTTTGGTGTGAGTCGGGTACTGAAAGCTTGCTTTCGGTCGACGAGCACGGCGGATGCATCGCATCTGTGTCCCTGATGGTGTACCAAACAAAAAAAGCATCCATTTGGATGCTTTTTTGTTTTTTGTTCTTTAAAGGGGCTCGAACCCTGAGAGGGCAAAAAGCGGTTAAGAAAAGTTGCCTGTGGCAAGTTTTTCAGCTTTTTGGTGTGAGTCGGGTACTGAAAGCTTGCTTTCGGTCGACGAGCACGGCAGATGCATCGCATCTGTGTCCCTGATGGTGTACCACCTAAAAAGCCGCTTAACCACAGTATTTGCAAGGTTTGAGCGGTTTTTTTCTCTTTCCTAAGACACAAAATTGAGCAAAAAAAGACATAAACAAGCATAAAAAGTTAGTCAAAAGTTAGTCAAAATCTTTTTCCTCTTATATAAAATAAGTAACAGAAGATGCTAAAATTTAAAAGGTGGTAGATTTGTTTCTACCACCTTTGTTGTTTTGCTATTAGTTTTTTGTTGCCTTGCTCTTATATCTTGGTACTCTTCAATTTCATCTAAAGTGAAGCCTATGTCTATAAGTCTGTCTACCTCAGATTCATCATAGCCAAATGAGGGAGCAAATGATTTTAAGTCATCTATGTATTCTTTCCTTGTATAACCACCACAGTCTTTATCTAGGCTTATGTAATGTTTGTTGTTAAATATATTACCACCTCATTTCATAGGTATATTAACTATTTGTTTATGTTTAAAATCCAAATACAGCACAAAAAAGACCTCCTGTAAACGCAGAAGGTCATTTTGTTTTAATCTTTTAATGTTCCTATAGGTATTACCTTTACACCATCGTCTCTGGCATAAGCCATTTCGCCACCGGTTACAACAATGAGAAGTGACGGTTCTTTTAATCGTGCACTATCTTCTTTATTTGCCTGTTGAATAAGTTTTTTAAGTTGCAACAAATGAGAGGCTCCTTCTTCTATTTCTCTACTGCCTAATTTGAATTCAACAAGGGCATATCTTCCATCTTTCAAATGAAGAACGCAATCAGCTTCCAAACCGTAACGGTCATGGTAATAAGATACCTTTCCATCCATAGATGAAGAATATACTTTCAAGTCACGAATGCACAAGCACTCAAAGATAAATCCGAATGTATGAAGGTCTTGTAACAAAGCATCCGGTGTAAGTCCAAGAGATGCTGTGGCAATTGAAGGGTCTGTAAATTCTTTTTTCTTGCTGCTTCTTATTGCAGAGGCAGAACGAATAGACGGACACCATGCAGGGATATCTTCTATTACATATAACTTTTCAAGTGCATCAACATATGAATATAAGGTTGGAGCGGTGATATCACTATAATTTGATGCTACATCTTTTAAGATAACATTGTCTTTGGCAAGGGTGGAAATATTTCTTGCGTATGATTGTAATACGGCTCTGACTCTCTCAGAACTTCTTTTCACACCGTCTACCGTAGATGCATCACTGTCACATATGTTTTCAATATAATTCTGTGCAACAAAAAGCTGAGCTTTTTGTGTTTTTTTATTAAGGGATGAGGGCCAGCCACCACGGCAAGCTGCAAACACTAAGCTTTCTATTGATAAATCCGAAGTAATTCCATCTATATCTAACTCTGGGTTGTCAAATAATTCTTTTATTGAGATTTTACCATTTGATTCCTGTGATTCAAACAAACTCATAGGATACATAGTCAAGCGAGATATTCTGCCTGTGCCTGAGTGCATAATATTCTTTTCGTCAATAGTTGTTGAACCTGTAAGAATAAATAAACCTTCTTCATTTCTTTCATCCACAGCACTTCTTACGGCGTCCCATAGTACAGGAGCCATTTGCCATTCATCAATAAGGCGAGGATTTTCACCTTTAAGTAACAAAGATGGCTTAACTTCAGCTGTTGCAAGATATGCTTTTGTTTTATCCGGGTCCTGAAGCTTTAAAACACTTTTTGCGTGTTGCTCCGCAGTAGTTGTTTTTCCACACCATTTAGGTCCTGCAATCAAAACTGCACCCACTGCTTCTAACCGTTCTTCAAGCAACTTATCTAACATTCTTGGCAAATAATCCTTTTTCATACTATCACTCCTTGTATATAGCATACTACAAACCAACATAAATGTCAAATACATTTTACATTTTTGTGCTATTTCATTTTATAATTTTGTGGTAATTTGTTTTGCATTTTTGTTATTAGTTCTGCCTAAATTGTGCAGATTAATAAAGAAAAAAATAACATTAAAATATACTAAATGAAAGGAGAAAATCAAATGAAAATTAAATGAAACAAATGGATGTCTGCTGATGAATTAATAACAATAATTGACAGCTGTGCGAGAGCCTGCAACATCAACAAATATCGTATAAAATTCAAGACAATTGAACCGGAACGCAGCTCCATGGTAAACTTTCTGCTTAAAAGGAATAACAACAGAATAAATTTTTAAATAAAAGGTGCGACCTCTTAATTGCTGTGCAAAAAAATATGAAATTTTGGACAATTTTCTCGCTTGTGGATAGAAAAACAGGGCTGTAGTCAACCCGATTTAAAAAATCGTTTTGCTACAGCTCGTTCTTTTGTTTTATGTAATTTATTTAGATGCAACAAATTCGTCAATCTGTCTCTGAATTTCGTCGATGATTTCCTGATTTCCTGCCTGTTCGTATTTATTTGTCATTTCTGCAATTAAAGTTTCTGTATCAACAACACCTGAACCGATTGTGTTTCCGTATTCTGATGAAACAGCCTTTATCTGACTAAGTTTTGTATCAATTGATGATGTATCAAGAGCGAAGCCCATAAGAGGAGAGATTTTTGTGTTTTCGCCTTCGTTCATAAATTCATAGATGACTTGTTTGAAGTTTTCAGGCTGATTAGATGTTACATACGCATTTTTAGCATTACCAACAATCCACTTGTTAAGACCGTAAGCTGACGAAGATACACCTTCTTCGGCATAATCTTTTGGTGTAATCATCTTATCACCATTTGGAAGCTCTTTATCAACTGTGTAGTGTGTGCCTTCGATACCATAAACAAGTAAATTGTAAAGATCGATACCCTTTGTTGAACACATAAGGTTGATTAATTTAGCCGCAATGTCAGGACATTCTGAATTTACAGGGATTGCAAATCCGCCTGCTGTAGGTTTATAACCGATAAAGAAATGATCAATAACAGGAATCTGAACTACATCAATATTGTGAGATTTATCACCGTAGTATGGCTCAAACTTACCTGTCCAGTTCTGAGATGACCACATAACATTACCGTCTTTAACGCCGTTAAAGTCAGAATCTTTTGCAGAGAGAGCATCTTTTCTTACATAGCCATTGTCTGCATAATATTTTTTCATTCTCCAGATAGCAAACTGCTGATTATCTAAGTGAGAGTTGAATACTTTAAGCTCAGGGTCTTCGTAGTAATACTGGAAATTGTCTACAAGTCCTTCTTTACCTCTGCCCATAACACCGCTGGTATAACCTTTGCCGATTTTACCTGCTTTAGCAACATTTTTAAGATAATCTTCAATAGCATCGACTGTTTCCTGCGTAGGTGCATAGTTGTTTTCTTTATCTGCAACGAAAGCAGCCTGTAATCTTTCAATATCAGCATACTGAGCAAGGTCAGCAGGAATTGTTGCATAATATGGAGCTGCAGTCATCTTCTGATAGTTTGGAAGAATAGCTTGTGCACCCTTAACCTTACCCATATCAAATACCCACTCAGGCATTTCGGCAATGGCATCTTTAGCATATTTTTCAAGATATGGAGCCATATCGATAATTGTGCCGTTGAAATATTCTGTAGCATATTTAAGACTGTATGTCTGGATTAAATCCATTTTTTCGCCTGATGTCTGCATAAGCATAATCTTCTGTGAGTAGTCAGCAAAAGGAATAACATCGATTTTTACTGTTACATTTTCAAAACCTTCAATTTTTTGAAGTTCTTCGTTAAATTTTGCCCATACCATTTCTGCGTCCTTTTGAACACCCGGACCAGGCATAATCCAGTTCAATGTTATAGGTTTTGATGTGTCTGTTTCAATCAGGTTGGCTGAGCTTGAATCACCAATGCAAGAAACAAGTGAAAGCATCATAACAACTGATAAAACGAGTGCAAAAAATTTTTTCATATTTTTCTTTCCTCTCTTTTCTTCTTTATGCTTTAAAAGCATTTTTTACATAGAGTATAACAATAAGATACAAAAAAATCAAGCTTTTTTATTTGCATTGTTTGAAATTTTACATCCTTCTGACTTTTCAGATGTTAAAGAGAAGGGAATATAAAGGTATCGCTTGCACTTATAAATCAGGCATTCTTTACTTTTAAAGGAATGAAGGCAAAAGATAAGAACACTATAGTTATAAGAAAAACTATAAATGAAATTGTCTTTATGAGAGAGTTGTTTTTCATACACCTCTAAAATAAAAATTGTCATATAATTGAAAAAATGTCAAAGCTGTGATATAATTAATTAAAAATTGTTAAGTCCATTAAAGATAAGGAGAATTCTTATGAACAAATATATTGGAAATCCGATACAGACTTACGGTGTTGAAGAAATGAGATTGGTTGGTGGTAAAGGAGACGGAATGAGAATGCTGTATGTTAGAAACGGCAAAGGTCTCGAATTCTGGATTTCTCTTGACAGATGTGCAGATATTACAAGATTAAGTCTTAAAGGTGACAATTTCAGTTACATTTCTGCCTGCGGATATGTTGCACCGAGCTATTACGACAAAGACGGAACAGGTTTTTTAAAATCCTTTACTGCAGGTTTTTTTACAACCTGTGGGCTTACTGCGGTAGGAAGTCCTTGTACTGATGACGGTGAACAACTTCCTCTCCACGGAACAATTTCAAATACCCCTTGTGAGAACTTTATGCATTATATTGAAGATGGTAATATTCACATAAAAGCTACAGTCCGTGATGCAAGAATTTTTTCGCACAAGCTTATGCTCGAAAGAGAATATATACTGTCGTTGAATGAAAACAAGCTCACAATGACTGACACTGTTAAGAATGTCGGCCCTGACATAACGCCTTTTGAAATAATGTACCACTGCAATATGGGTTATCCTCTTCTTTGCGAGGATACAGAAATTAAAATCCCCTCAAGTGAGGTTGTTGCCAGAGATGAACACGCAAAGAGCGGAATTGATACTTGTCTTAAGGTTGAAAGTCCAAAAGCAGGCTATGAAGAAATGTGTTTTTATCACAAGCTGAACGGAAAACCTGAGGTGAGCATTTACAACCCCAATCTTAAAAAAGGGATGAAAATGAGCTTTGACACAAAAGAACTAAAATGTTTTACTCAATGGAAAATGATGGGTGAGTATGACTATGTTATGGGTCTTGAACCGGGCAACTGTACACCAGACGGAAGAGATGTAATGAGAAAAAATGGAATGCTTGAATTTATTGAACCTGGAAAAGAAAAAACACAGACTCTTAATTTTGAATTTATAGGATAATCAGCGATATATCAATTGGTAAAATAATACCCCTCCGTGCGACGGAGGGGTATTATTTTACTATTCTTTATCACTTGAGTCAACAGGCTTATGTAGCTTTCTATACATAGTAGGACTTATGTTTTCAAATTCCTTAAAGGAGGAATTAAAATACGAAATTGAAGAAAATCCTACTTTAAAGGCGATTTCGGTTACACTTAAATCTGTTTCCAGCAGAAACTGCTTTGCATAAAACACTCTGATAAACGATAAATATTTTGTAAAACTCATACCTGTTGATGTTTTAACAATCTGTGCAAGATAGCTGTACGATATGAATAAAGCTTTTGCAACGGAATTGGCAGTCATATCGCTTTGAAAATAGTTATCCCACATATAAGAGGTGATTTTATGAGGCTTTTTTTTGTTTTTTGAATAGGAATAACCGCTAAAAAGAGTAGGAAGGTAATTATTCCAATATTTTATAATTTCCAACATGATAGTTTCAATGTATAATTTAATAGAATAGAGATGTTGATAATTTTTCTTGGTATTTTCCTCATAAATATGTGCCAGCAAATTCGGAATAGAGGTTTTACCAATATTTTCAGCTTTAAAAAACAGATCGTTTGGCGACAATAAAGGAAAAATATCTTTTAAGGGAAGCTCCTGGGCAGGGGGAGAATAAATAAAGTCAAGATTGAACTTCAGGCAGTATGCCTTTGAAGTGGGAGCAAGGTATAAAATAGAATGGATGTAATTAGGAGGCGTTATGTACATATCTCCCGGATTTGCTATAAAAATATTCTGATTTAAAGCAATTTGTGCACAACCTTCAACAATAAATACAATTTCGGTTTCGTTGTGAATGTGAGCAAGAGCTCCTAATCCAGCTACTGCTTCTTGCAGTTCAAAAAAGAATTGAGAATGTTCACGAAACTTTTCGTATCTGTTTTCTACTATAACACTCATAAAAAAAACCCCTTAGTGTAGAATAGAGTAAGTTCATCATAGAATGATTATAGCATAAGTTTTTAAGAAATGCTATACTTTTTTTGAAAAATGATAAAAGGGTATTATTCTTGGAACGGAGAAGATATGAGGAATTTAAAAAAAAGATTAATTTCATTTGTTCTGATTTTCGTTATGGTTTTCTCAATGGTGATGGGAACAACAGCAGAAAGTGTACAATTTCAAGGCTTTGAGGCTACTGCAAGTTATGTTGACGGTGTTTTGAAGGTTGCAGGTATAGGAGAAAATTTCGGTGCAAGTGTTTCTGTTACGATTTTGAATGAAGGAAAATCCTTTGAAGAGCTGCAAAAAATATCCAACGATGCAGATGCGAAAGATATTATCAAAAAGATGTCAGCTGTTAAAACAGGATACAATAATAAGTTTGAGGTCAATATAAAGGTATCTCTTGAAGAGGGCGTAAGCTATATTATGATTATCTCTTCAAATGATTTTATTGAAAAATATGTGGTGGATATAAACGGTTTAAGTGCTTTTGTATCAAAAGAGAGTATTGTTTCAAACATAAGCTATATTGAAGATGAGGTAACAGTCAGAGGTTACAGTGCAGGATATACAAAGCTGATTGTTCTTAAAGCAGGAAAAACCATTAACGATTACAAAAATGAAGGTGATGGTGCAGTTCTTCAAAAAGCTACAGTTCCTGTTGACGAGGATAATTTCTACGAATATACCTTTAAAGGTCTTGATTACACAGATACAGATGATTGCATTCTTATAACAGAAGCAGTTGGTGTTGAAATTTTAAATCCTTATTTTAATCTTAAAAAGCCTTATGTCATTACTGTTGAAAGTACAAATGACGCAAAAACAGCTATAACAAATGCAATAGAGCAATCAAAAAACAAAACGGACAGACCTGTTGAGATAGTTCTCAAAGAAGGAGAATATGTTCTTAACGAAAAAATAACGGTTGCAAATTATTACAGAACCAGCGAATGTCCATTAACAATCAGGGCAGAAAACGGGAAAAAGGTTGAGATAACAGGTGCTGAAAAAATTGCACATACAGATTTTAAGCCTCTGTCTTTAACCGATGAAAAATATTTCAGTGTTCAAGAAGCTGTAAGAGATAAAATTGTTAAGCTGGATTTATCACAATTCCCTGAGGAAGTATATACAAACTCAACAAGATTTCTTGCAGAGAAAACAAGTGGCGGATATGTTCATTCATCAAAGCTTAAGATAGTTCCGATTGGAATTTATCTTAATGGCAACAAGCAGATTTTAGCCAGATACCCAAATGAAGGATACATTACGACAGATGTGTTTGAAAATGGCGATGTAAAATCAGTTACTGCACAACCTGAACATAACGAAGCGATAACAAGATTAATGAACTCAACCTGCAAAGAAAAAATGCTTGAGGGATTTTTAGCGACAGCCTTTTCAAGCGAAACAATTCCTGCGGGAGAGATAACAGTTGATGAAAATGGCGGCAAGATAGTTGTTGAACATTTAAATGACAGCAATGTTGGTAACTATAAGCCGGTAAGATTTAAGGTCATTAATCTTATTGAAGAAATTGATATGGCAGGAGAATGGTATATTGATGAAGAACAAAAAGCACTATATTGGTATCCTGCTAAAAAACTCACATCAGCAGATGTAATAGAAATTGCAACAGTAAATGATACATTGTTGTATTTAAGCGAAGTTTCACATATTACCATTGATGGAATTGAATTTTCAAAAAACAATACTCAAAAGTATGATTTTGATGAGGATACAGCTGCTGTAAATCACGGCTCAGGCTTGTATATCGACAAAGCAACGGATGTTATTGTTGAAAATTGTATCATTCATGATGTTGCAATGCTGGGTGTATATGTAGGATTGTTCACAGAAAGATGTTTTGTTAATGAATGTGCAGTATATAATACGGGAGGAGCAGGAATTTATGTTGGCTCTTTCCACAGAAATTATGTTGCAGGAGAAGGAATAAAACAGGTAAGAAAAACAGGCAGCAGAATTTCAAATTGTGAAGTGTCAAATTGCGGAATATATCTTGACAGCGGCGGAATAACTATGAACGGAGTTGATGTTTCGGGAGTAAATAACACAGTTCATAATACATCAGGCAATGGTGTTGGTGTAAATGTAGTTGATGGATATTTTGCAAAAAATGAGGTTTATAATGTTTCTCAGGAAACTCAGGATTCAGGAGGAATATATCTTGCAGGTGTGTGGACACGATACGGTAACAAGATAAAAAATAATCTCCTCCATAGAATAGGACTTCCTGAAAAAGTAAGCCACGAACATTTTGGAATTTTCCTTGATGATGCAGTTGGCGGAGCTGAGGTAACAGGAAATATTGTTGTATCAGACGGAAGAGATTTTGTAAAGGGAATGCAGATTGCCGTAGGTCCTGATAATGTTATTGACGGAAATATTTTTGTAAACACAGAAGCAAATACAGGGTTGAAGGGAATAGCCTTTTCAAACAGAACAGCAGACAGAATTATCCCCCGTGCAAGAGAGGCATATCTTTATAAGTTTGATGGCGAAAATATAAGTACATATTTTAAAACCTATACAAAGCTTGCAGAACGACTTGAGGTTTATACGCAAATTAAAGATATGTATAACGGTGAAGTTCCTTCCAACAATACGGAGCTTATGGAAGCTTTCAGCGAGGTTTACAGAATGAACAATGTTGTAAAAGACAATATTGCAGACGAAAAGACAGACTTGTTTTTGACAGGTAGCGGACTTAATGCTACAGGGGATAAATATGCACCACTTAGCGATTCTGATTTTTGCGGAAATACAAATGTAGATACATCAATGTTTAATAATCCTGCTGAGCTTGATTACAGAATAAAGTCAAATGATTACGGAAAAAATGTTCCGAGTGTTTCAAACTTCAGTATGGACAGCATTGGTGTTCAAAAAAATCAGGCACTTGAAAGAGTTGATAAAAGCTTTTCGCTTTTATATCCGAATAATAACGAAAAAAGTGCAAAGTTTGATGAAAATATGTTCATAATGCTCAGCTGGGAATATTCACCATTTGCAGATGGATATATATATGAGGTTGCAAAGGATGAGAATTTTGAAACAATTGTTGCATCAGGTGAAACAGACAACACCTATGTAAGCGTAGGTGGATTTGAAAACGAGACAACTTATTATTGGAGAGTTAAAGCGTTAAATCAAAGCAGAAAAGGAACAAAGGCAGACCTTTCTGTTATGTGCGACAATGTGTATTCCTTTGGAACTTATGTTCCATATGAAGTAGTATTTTATGGTGAACCTACAATTGAAACAGTAAATCAGAGCGAGACCATAAATAATATAGCAGAGTTTAAAGGACAGGAAATAGTTATAAAGGACATAATTCCTGATGCTTCAGGAATTGAGGAGTCAGTAGAGTTTACATATATACTTGCTATATATAACGAAAGGACGCTCGTTAAAGCTTTCATAAGGAAAATTGACATTATGAACTCAAAAATAAACGACGGACCTATGTTCAGTTCATCAATCAAGCTTCCTGAAGATTTAGCAGACGGTTGCACCTTTAAGGTGTTCAGGTGGGAAAATCTTCTTAATTTAAAGCCGATTGGAAATAAGTATTTGATTTATTGACATTTAATATTGTTGAAGAAATTATATTTAAAACACAAACAGAATTTAAAAATTCAAATGCAAATGACAGACAGAAATGTCATTTCATATATATAAACCTTAAAAATATTTTAAAGGAGAGGAAAAAAATGAAAAAAATTATGTTGAAAACATTGGTGATGATTTTAACTTTGTCAATGGCATTTTCAATGGCGGGAGTACCTGCTTTGGCAATTGAAACTGATTCAGTTGAAATCTATGCAGACACAAGTATGATTGAAATTACCGTGGACGACTTAACTGATGTTGATGCAGCAGCTGCAATGACAGAAATTACAGTTAAAAGAGTTAGCGACAACGTGCAGGTTGAACTTTCAAATTCGGTGATTGAAGGAAACAGACTTATTTTAAGTCCGTCTGCAGAACTTTTGACTGATGTAATTTATCAGATAACCATAGGCACAGGATTTGGTTTAACAGAAGAAGTAATAAAGTATTTTAAAATTAAAACCTTGGTTGATACAGATGCAACAGGTTGGAAAATAAGCATAACACCAACAACAAATGCACTTTATGATGAAACTGCTGATTTTACCCAGATGCGTACCGATACCAGCAAAGCAAGTCCGCTGTATATTGATGAAACAAATAAAATTTTGTATATAAATGCACAATACGATAATGGCGTTGTTGTTAATAAAAGAACGGGTCTTTGGGATTCAGAAAGATATTCTGTTGAATTTGATATCAGAAGATATGGAAAACCATACAGACAGTTTGAAATCCATTATAATGTGCAAAACGGAGAAGGAACTAAAGACCTTATGACAGGCAGGCAAAACTATTTGAGATACCAGAACGGATCAGTTGGCTGGTCGTTAATCGGATGGGTGAACACTCAGACAGGATGTTTTCCTTATGCAGATAATGCAGGTACAAATGTAGCGAGAAGTATTTTTACAGGAGCTTTTGAATATGTAAGTCCAACAGCCTCATGGACATATGGCTCACACACCAAAGCGGCGGCTCCGATACCTGTACCAGATCTTTATGTTCAGTCAAATATGTATAGTACTGATGTAACTATGGGAATAGGAAGCGATGGGTCTGCAGATTGGACTGCAGAGGCTCCATTCACAAAAAGTATAACAGGTGTTTCACCAACTGATGCTTTTACAACCCTTAAAATCTCTAAAAACGGAACAGATGCAGATTTGTTTGAAAAAACTGAATCAGGCTTAGTTTTGAGAGATACGATGAATAAAGAAAATGCAGTGGCGAACGGATTTACCGAAAGTGACTGGAGAACAAGTACAAAGGGTGCTTTTGTACTGGGATTTTGTGGACATTATACCGATACTGCTAATATGCTAGATCTCTATTCTCCTGTAGCCCTTAGAAGTGTAAAAGCTACAATTTGTGAAGTTGAAAGCTCAATTATGGAAGTAAAAGATGTTTATGCATCAGAAGACTGTCTTGAAGTAACCTATGAAGGCGAAGGCTTTATTGATGCCAATATCAGTGTTAATGAGCTTGGAGGCGAAGCGGTTAACGGAACTGTAAAGGTAGAAGATGATGTTGTATACTTTACCCCTGAAACAGAGTTTACTGCAGATTCAAAATATTATGATGTAACTGTTTATGATGGTTCGGCAAGCGGAAAATATGAAGCAGTATTTAAAATAGAGACAATTCTCGATTTTGGTGACTATGATGATAAAGATGAGTTATTTAAAGCAGGAAGTGGATTTAAAATGGCTCGTTGGTGGTCATCTGTTGGTAAAATGGTGAACTTTAATGCTGATACAGATACACTTTATATGGGCTTTAACAATGCAACAACCTCCTCGGGCGGTGATAATCCGTTTGGCTTCTATACAGAGGGATTGAGAGATTATGACAGATATACAATAAGCTTTGAGTCTAAATATTACGCAAAATCAACAACAACAATGAACCATACACTTGGATTTATGTTAAATGTATCAGATGCTTTTTCACATCATTATATGGAACAAATGGCGATACCTCAGAACGATTCAAAAGTTGGAAGTTTAAATACACTTCATGATAATAAAATAGGTCTTGGCTGGGCAGTTCCTCTTACTACAGTAGCAGGCAATTTTGCTCCTACTCTTCTTACACCTACAGGTTCGTGGAATAAGCAGAATAGTGCAACAGGAACATCTGAAAACGAATTTTCTATGGCTACTCAGACAGAAGGCTGGAGCTTTGGTGAAGATTTTGCAATAACAGGTGATGACAATGCAGCATTTACATCATACAAAATAACCAAAAATGGTGCAGAAGGAAAAATTTTCTTAAACAATGAGTATAAAGATGCGGTTAACGAATCTAAGTTTACTGATACTGATAAGACTTTTACAATTCAGACAGCACAATATGCAGACGGCTCTGAAACAAGAACAACGGGAAGTGTTTTTGATACAACAATAAAGGCTTATGATATACCAAAGGATACAGCTACAGCATTCTCTTATGCTCCTGTAACAGAAACAGCAGGTCTTGAGAATGGTGAATTTGCAATAAGCTATGTAGATGTATCAAAGAACACAAGTACAGATACATTAGCTACAGTACCATTCCTGGCAGTTAAAAACTTTAAAGCTACAACATGTAAGGTTGTAGTTGCAGAAGCCGATAAGCTGGTATTATCAACAAATGTTGCACCTGTAATGGGAACTGCAACAATTACAGGCAGTGCTTATTTATTAAATGCAACAAGTTCAGATTTGCCTGTTAAAGTTATTGCAGCAGGTTATGATGAGGAAGGAAATCTTACAGCAATAGCTATTTCGGATATTACATCTGCTACTGCAAAAACAAATACGACTGTTCCATACACGCTGACAGATGCAGAAGATGTAAAAGAGATTAAGGTTATTGTAATTAAAAACTTCGAAACCTTAAAACCATACACAAATGAATTGTGTTATTAATAACAGGTATGTAAAAGGTAAATACAAAAGATTTATAAAGTAAGAATATAAAAGGCAAAAAATGGGAAATAACAAATGTTATTTCCCATCAATGCCCTAATAAATAAAAATATAGCAACACAAAAGTTTTGTATTTTTATATTTTTATTTATTAAAAAACAACTTAAGGAGAGATGGAGCTTGGTAAAAAGAATATTAGCATTGTTAATTGCAGGGTTGATGCTTCTTCCCATGGCTGTAATGGCAGAACCTGAAAAGATTACTATTTATGTAAGCCCTGATGGAGATGACTGTAATCAAGGAACAATTGAAAAACCTATTAAATCACTGAGAACAGCAATAAATGCTGCAAGTCAACACGCAGGAAAAAGACCTGTTGAAGTAATTTTCAGAGGTGGTCATTATAAACTCACAGATACAATTAAAATGCATGAGGGTGACTCAGGCACAGAGGAATTTCCTGTTGTTTACAAGGCGATGGAAGGTGAAACACCCTATTTTTCAGCTGCAACAGAATTTACATTATCCCAGATGGAAGTTGTAACTGATGAAAAAATTCTTGCAAGACTTCCAAAAGAGGTAAGAGGCAAGGTAATGCAGATGGACTTAAAGAAACTTGGTATTAACTATCTGGATGAGCTTTGCGCAAACGGTTACAAGTTTGGAAAAACAGGAGATGACTATATAAGAAATATCGCATATCTTGTTGCAGACAACAGATATCAGATGTTATCCCAATGGCCTAATGGTGACTATAATTATGACCATTATGTAGGTATAATAAAAAACGGTTCAACTTCTTACTTAAGTAATGATGGCGGAATTTTTGAATATGAAGGCTCGCACCCTGACAGGTGGGAAACAGCAGATGATATGTATATCGCAAGCTTTTGCGGATATGATTTCAGACTTGAATATTCAAGAATTAAGAACATAGACAAGGAATTAAGAAGAATAACTCTTGCAAACGGAACCTCCTTTGGTGTAAGAAATCCAAATGGCAGATTTAAAGCAATGAATCTTCTTGAAGAAATAGATATTCCTTCCGAATGGTACCTTGACCGTAAGACAATGATGGTTTATTACTACCCTCCTCAGTATCTTAACGAAGATTCAGTTATAGAAATTACAACAATGTTCAAAGATGCAATTCAGATGAAAGGCACAAGATGGGTCAGATTTGAAAATCTCGGTTTCAGATGCTTCGGTAATGATGCTATCTATATGGAAGGAACAGAAAATATTGAGCTTAGAGGTTGCGACTTCAGCTATATAGGAGGCAGAGCAATTGCATCTGAGCATGCAGATGTTATTGTAAGTGGAACTAAGGGAGGTTATCATATTTATAAAGAGATAACCAAAGGAATAAGAATTAAAGAGTGTAACTTTAAATATATAGGCTTTAATGCAATATCTCTCAATGCAGGTAATGAAGTTACCCTTGAAAATTATCCTACCGAAATAAGCAATTGTGTATTTTATAAGTGTAATACAGGACCATCTGCTTCAGTTATAACCGGTTACGGAATAGGAACTGAAATCAAAAATAATTCAATTCATAATGCTCAACATCATGCACTTGGTTACGGAAGACATAATGTTAAAGTCCAATATAACGATATTTATAATGTACTTCATGATGTTATGGATGCAGGTGCTGTATATCTTGGCAGAGTATGGAACTTTTGCGGTAATGAAATATCTTATAATCTTATTTACGATTACGAGGCTAAAACACCCGGACTTCATCAGTATGTTTATGGAATTTACCTTGATGACACTTTATCGGGACAAACAGTTCACCACAACATACTCCACGACGGAGGCAGTGGTATCTTAGTTGGTGGCGGTGCTGCAAACAATGTTCATGATAATATTGTTGTTGATATGTCGCTTAATACTTTAATGTATGACGCAAGAGGTGAAACATGGGACGATACAATGTGGGCAGGTCTCAAAAAGAATGCTGAAGGCTCATGGTTCTATAGTGCAGAATTTAAAAAGCAATATCCGTTTGTAAAGGAAATAGTTGATAATTTTACATATATAAATCCAAAATCAGGAAATGTTCAGCTTCATCCCGGACTTAGTGTTGTAAAGGATAATGTTACAAACGGAGTTATGTCCATTGAAAAATCTGTTTATGAATATTCAACTGTTGAAAACAATGTGGATAAGGTTGATAAAAGTATATTTGTTAATCCAGAGAAAAATGATTACAGAATAAGAAGTGACAGCGAGTTTGCTAAAAATCATCCTAATGCTCTCACAGAAAAGAATTTCTCTTATGATATGATTGGACCTTTTGTAAATGAATTCAGAGACAGCGTTTATGTTTCAGACGAAAAGGGCAGACAGTTCAGCAAACTTTATCCCACAGACAATCAGGCGGGAGTTGATCCTCAGGAAACCTCATTCCATTGGGATTTTGCTGATGACGCTGATGATTATCTTATTACCATAGCTAAGGATAAGGAATTTACTGATATTGTATTAGAAGAAAGAGTACATAGAAACTTCATTGAAGTTAATCAGCTTCTTGAGATTAACACTGATTATTATTGGAAGGTAAGAGCCATAAACACCTCCGATAAAAACTATATGGAGTGGGATTCGGATGATGCTCCCTTTATGTTCACAACCTCTCCTTATGCTAAATTAAACAAGGATGCTTTGGAAGGTGCAGTTATTAATGCAAGATCAACTGTCGGAAAAATTGTTGAAGGTACAGAATCAGGTACATTTAAAGAGGGTGCTAAAGAAGGTCTTGAAAAAATAGTTAAAGAAGCTGAAAAAGTTCTTACGTATGAAGATTGGGAAGCAACCCAGGATATTATTGACAAGGAAACGGAAAAGGTTCTTCAAGGAATTCAGGAGGTAGGAACAAAGCTTAATATTGTTTATGAAAACATCGACTTTATGGTAAACAACGGAGTTGATGGCTGGCTTGTTAATGATGATAAGTTTAGTCCTGTTTATAATGGTGAGGAAGTAATACTTGGTAACCCGTCAAGTCTTGGTACAGACAGTAACCCTGTATACACATCGAAAATTATGCCCGATATGAACAATGTTATTTGCTTTAAAATGAAATTTGACTATAACGGAAATGACAACGCTTGGCTCGGTCTGGCACACAGACAACAAAAGGTTGACTATCTCTGGACTGATATTGGTTTCTCTCTTGTAATTAAAAAGGATGTAATCGAGCTTCAGCAAAGACCGAATGTTGGTATTGTTAAAACAATTGATAATACTTGTGTTCCTAATGATGAGTGGGTTGATGTTGAATTTGGTGCTATAAACACACCGTTTGGCACAAGATTCCTTTTCAAAGTAAATGAAGAGACGATTTTTGATGAAATTCTTTCAACAGGATTAATTGACACAAAGGGTTACTTTACAATTATGCTTCCTGCAAAGGATACAACCGTTACAATTAAAAATGATGCTGATATAGAGGCAATTTCAAACAGAACAGATTTAAGCGGTGTTGTTGAAAAGAAAGCACCTCAGTTGGTGGGAATGAACAATTTCTTTGAAAATTCAGAGGCAATGAATATTGTGGGCGACAATGCAACTCTTGAAAATAATGAGCTTGTTATAAAAAATGAGGGAATCGAAAATAATCCTCCTGTTTTAACAAAAAATGTTACTTTGCCGAAAAATAATATTTATGAAATGCAGGTTTGTGCAGATCCGGGCGATGGTATTCAGGCAGTCAGCCTGAGAAATCAGGCTGTAACAGAGCCTGATATTAAAAAGGTTGATAACTATACCATTCAGTTTACGGGAAATAAGATTAAACTTGTCAGATATAGTACAAAAGGCGAAGAAATATTGTCAATTAAAGAAAATGACGGAATATATACCCCAGGCAAATTCTTTGATTTGAGATGTGGTGTTCTTGATACAAACAGTAAAGGAAACAGAGTTATTGTATATATTGACGGAGAGTTAATATTTGATTTTTATGACTCAAACTTAAACACAAATGCAGGTGGTGTTGGTTTCTACAACTTAAGTGCAGGAACAGAGTTTAAAATCAAGGGAGTAAGCTCTGAAGGAGATTTTGTTATCGACGATATTGCAAACGGCGTATATGTTGCAGACGGAGAGGTAGTTCAGGCTTCAAATGGCGACAGGTTCATTCAGAAAGCAGGAACATGGACTACAGGAAATATCGGAGCAAACGGCAAGAATTTAATGGTGGGTGAGGGTGAAAATCCTTATCTTGATTTCAATGCTCCTACAGACCCCGGTTTCTATAAGATATATGCCTGGGTTGGAAAAGCTGAAGATGGAGATAAAAATGTTGAAATCTCTACTGTTTGTTTAGAGGGTATTGATAATAATTCCTTTGTTATTGACTGCTCAGAGGGAAATGCCGGATGGGAATACATCGGTACAGTTTGTCAGGCAAAAGCAGGTTCTAATGTTTTAGGTTCGGTTAAAGGCTCAGGTCAGGGTAAGGTTTATATAGGTGGATTTAAGTTTATCACAACTGATGAAGAAACCTTTAATGCTTCAAGACTTTATTCAAAGGATAACAAAGTTACTGTTTTAAGACAAGGAAACAGAACGGCATTTATCAATGGCAACGAATATCTTCTTTCAACTGCTCCTGTTGAGGTTAACAACAGAACATTAGTACCTATAAGATTTATTTCAGAAGCTATTGGTGCAAAGGTTAGCTGGGATAATAACACAAGCAGTGCAACCATTGTTTCAGGCAGTGATACGATTGTTATCAAGCAGGATTCAACAAGTTATACCGTTAATGGTGTAAGCAAGACAATGGACCAGCCTGCAACACTTATCAACAACAGAATTTTAGTGCCCATCAGAATCATTTCTGAGGAACTTAAAAAATCAGTTTATTGGGATGACTCCGGGAAGAATACAATTATTATTTCAGACAGAGAATTTATAACAGATGAACTTCTTCCTAATGTTACAAGTATGAGCAAGATGTTCAAAGACATCGAATAAAGGAGAGTTAATATGAAAAACACTATTTCAAAAATATGTGCAATGTTCTTAATTGTTTCTATGGTGTTAGCTACCATAGGAACAGTGACCTTTGCCATTAATCCTGAAACAGTTACGGTTTATGCAGATAATACAATGATTGAACTCACTTTTGACGATTTAACAGGGATTGAGCAGAGCAGTGTTTTGTCTGCCATAACCCTTAAAAACATCGCAACAGATGATATTATCGCTTTAACGGGGGCTGTAATCGACGGAAACAGAGCTCTGATAACACCTGCTGAAGAGCTTGAATCTGGTGTGGTGTACGGTGTTTCTGTTGATACCTCTTTCGGACTTACATCAACATTTACAGAAATGTTCAAAATCAGTGAGCTTGTAAATACTGATAAAACAGGTTGGAAGATAAGCATAACACCAACAACAAATCCGCTTTATGATGAAAATGCTGATTTTACTCAGATGCGTACAAGTACCAGCTCAGCAAGTCCGCTGTATATTGATATAACAAATAATATTTTGTATATACATGCAGACAAAGATAATGGCGTTGTTGTTAATGAAAGAACAGGTCTTTGGGATTTAGAAAGATATTCTGTTGAATTTGACATCAGAAGATATGGAAAACCATACAGACAGTTTGATATTCATTATAATGTGCAAACCGAAGACGGAAAAAATACCAATCTTGTAACAGGTACGGAAAACTATTTGAGATACCAGGGCAATTCAATTGGCTGGTCGTTAATCGGATGGGCGAATGCTCAGGCAGGATGTTTTCCTTATGCAGATAATGCAGGTACAAATGTAACAAGAAGTATTTTTGCAGGAGGTTGGGCGTGGAAAAACCCAACAGCTTCATGGACATATGGCACACACACCAAAGCTGCGGCTCCGATACCTGTACCAAATCTTTATGTTCAGTCAAATATGTATAGTATTGATGTAACTATGGGAACAGGAAGCGATTGGGATGCAAGTGATCCATTCACAGAAACTATAACAGGTGTTTCACCAACTGATGCTTTTACAACCCTTAAAATCTCTAAAAACGGAACAGATGCAGATTTGTTTGAAAAAACTGTATCAGACTTAGTTTTGAGAGATACGATGAATAAAGAAAAAGCATTGGCAAACGGATTTGCCGAAAGTGACTGGAGAACAAGTACAAAGGGTGCGTTTGCATTGGAATTTCAGGGAAGTTATAACGCTGCAAAAGAAGATAAATATTCTCCTGTAGCCCTTAGAAGTGTAAGGATTACGAAGTATGAAAAGGTTGAACCTTATGTTGTTGAAAATATTGCAGCCGATGAAAAACAAGTTATAATAACCTTTAAAAATGATATGACAGATGCATCAAAAGCAGTTGTAGCAGAAAATATTGAAATCTATCATAATTCTGTTGCACCTGAAAACAAAGTTGCAGTTCTTATTGATGAAATTACAATTAGTGGTAATACAATTGTTATTACAAAGAAGAATTACGCAGAAAAATTAATTGCAAATGATAATTACATTATAAATATTAAGAAAAATTTGTTGAATTCAATGGAGGATTATCAGCAATCTACAGTTGTATCTCAGGTTGAAAGACTTGTAATCAGACAGATTGAAAATGGTGATAAGGATGTTACTGTAATTTTTGAAAATGATATGTCGCCATATAATAACTCAGATATATTCAAAGGGGTACAAGTCGAAAAAGATGGCATAATACAGTCTTATCAGCAGTCGAATGTTACGGTTAACGGTAATGTTGTTAATATTGTAATGGATAACAATTTTATACTTGGTGCTACATATACATTAATTCTTAAGAAAGAGTTTTCTTATGCAGCAGAGGATGCAAAGTATGATTTTGATATTGCTGCACTTAAAATTGAGGAAATATATGCAGATACCGGGATTGTTGAGATTGACTTTAACGCAGATCTGACACCTATTGCAACTAAACAAGATGCAGAAGAAAACATTTTTGTTGCAGATGCAGACGGTAAAGCAATTAAAGGTGAATTTGTAATCAAAAAGGATGTTGTTGAATTTAATCCGACAGAAAAAATTAATGTAAATACCTCATATTATTTAACAATAGACAAAGCGTTTGCAGATGTAGGAAAAACTATTTATAAAGAAATTAAGGTTGTTCCCGTAATTGATACAACAAAAGAAGAATATAATCCTTTTGCAAAAGATTTCAAAAAATTCGGATGGTGGGGAAGAGAATCGACAAAACAAAGCTTTGATTCAACTACACATACTTTTTATTTTGGATTAGAAACAAAGGCTGTTGTCGGTGCTTATACTCAAAATCTCAGAAAATATAAAAGATATACTGTAGATTTTAAATCCAAATACTATACAGACAGCAAAGCCACCGTAAATGCTCCTATAGGATATTATATTAATATGACAGATGCTTTCCCGTTCTATGAACAAGAAAGGGTGGACTATGTTCAAAATCCTCCATATTCAGTTCTTGTAGACGGAAAACTTGCAATGGGTTGGTCAACTGTATATAATGTTGACGGAAGTGCAAGCGATATTAAAGAAAATATTGTTTCTCCGCAATATAAAGGAGAAGGAATGTCTGTTTTAATTGAAGGAAATAGTGTTGCACAAACTTCGGCTCAGGTTACAGGTTGGAAATATGAAAATGATGCAATTACAGGTGATGACAATACACCTTTTAAAGAATATACAATCAGAAAAAATATGGCGGAGGGTAAGTTCTACGAAAATCAAATTCTTAAATCTACAATTAATAAAGAACACGAAACATTAAAGAATGCAAAAATGCTTGTTAAAACTGCGGATAATTGTGTTGTTGGAAAGACCGATACAGGTTTTGATTTAACTAATGCAATAAATAAGAATGTAAGTGTATGGGATAACACCATCAAGGCATATGAATATCAGTGGTCTGGAGAGAAAATGGCAACTGTTCCCATAACCACTACAGGTGGTCTTGAATACGGTGAATTTGCAATTGGTGCTCCTACTGTAAAGACTCACGGAGATATAGGCGAAACAATATCTGTACTTGCAATAAGAGATTTAGTTGTAACAATACCTGAAGTAAAAGATGTGTCTTTTGATGTTGTTAAGCTTATAAGCAACAATGAAACAATAAGCGAAAGCGGTTTGAGCGGTACTGCAATAATTGCTAACTGCAATCAGTTTTCTGATAAGTTTGCAAAGGCTTATATTGCAGCATATAAAGACGGAGCAATTGTTAATATAACACCTATTGATACAACAGATAATAAATATTCAGCAGGACAAATTATTAAAGTAAATTATGGTCCATTTGATGCAGACAGCACAGCTGTTATTGTTATAGACAGTAACACAGTCGAAAAATGCAACGGTACAGTAATTACAAGTATGGCAGTTTCAGATCTGACGACAGGGAAGATAGAAGTGTCAGGAACTGTTAAAAAGCACGCAGAGAAGAGAAATGTTATTATCTTTATCAAAAAAGGTGAAGCCGATAAATACATATTGACAGTTCCTGTTCCTGAAGATGCGGAAAGCTTTAATGCAACCATAAACTATAAGGATGATATATCAACAGAAGCTTATATGCTTGATATAGCAATTCCAAGCTTTATTGGAAACGAAGGACTAAAATTCTATGATGCTTACGATTATTGGTATGCTAATAATGCACAGGTGAATAGTTATTTAGCATCTCCTGATGAAAAATACGAAAGCATATTAAAATATGCACAATCTCTTGGAGTTGATATTTCAAGGGCAAAAACAGAAAGTGATGATTTTAAAGAAATAATCGAAGTATATGCAAAAGAGTTTATGAATGTTTCTATGACCAAAGAAGAAGCAAACGATGTTATAAAAACTGCGTTTGCAAGAGCAAGCTTAATTAACGATATAAAGGATGAAGCTCTTACGGTTGATAGAGTAAACGGAGTTTTAATGCAGTATGAAGAAACTGCTAAGCTTGACTTAACAGCATATAAGGCACTTGGAGATGCAAAAACAAAAGTATGCAATAAGTTTATTAAAGCAGATTATGAAGCAAAAGGTTATGCACAATTTGTGAACGATTTCAACAGTGCAGTAATAGAAGCAAAGACACCTGTTGGAAGTGGCGTTGTCGGTGGTGGCGGCGGAGCTGGTGCAGTTACACCAATTAGTGGCGGTGTCGGCGGTGGCGGATATATCGAAGAAGAAGAAAAGCCGAGTGCAACCATAATTGACAACGACGATTTATTCACCGACATTGAAGATTTTGAATGGGCGAAGAATGCGATTAGCAATCTTTCAAAGAGAGGAATAATTGCAGGAATTGGAGATGGCAAGTTTAATCCATCAGGAAATGTAACAAGAGAACAAATGGTAAAAATGCTTGTTGTTGCTTTCGACCTTTTCGATTCATCAGCAGAAGTTGACTTTGACGATGTATCAAAGTCTGACTGGTCATACAAATACATAGCATCAGCAAAAAAAGCAGGACTTGTTAATGGAATAAGTGAAAAAGAGTTCGGATTAGGAAAAGAAATAACAAGAGAAGATGCTGCAGTAATGCTTTACAGAGCAGCTGTATCAACAGGAAGAGAATTTACGAACAAAGAAGCAGATTTTGCAGATTATAGCTTAATAAGTGAATATGCAAAAGAAGCAGTGGAGTATATGTCAGGGGCAAAAGTAATCAACGGCTTTGAAGATAAAACCTTTAGACCACAGGCATTGGCAAACAGAGCACAAGCAGCAATGCTTGTATATGCTTTAACAGGAGGAAACAAATAATGAAGAAAATTATTTCCTTAATATTAAGCTTCATTCTTATGATGGGTACATTTTGTACAGTTTCTGCACAAAATGTACCAACAGTAAATCTAAAGAATGAACACAAAGCCTTAATGAGTGCAATCGGCTGTTATAAAGAAGGCGATGATTTAGGTGTTAAATTAACAAGAAGTCAATTTGCAGACCTTTTGGTAAAAAGCATCTATAAAGAACCGCAATATTTAACAGACAATACTTCAACATTTAATGATGTACTAAGTGATAATCCATATTATGCATCAATAAATCTTCTGAAAGCCTTAGAGGTAACTCTTGGTGACGGAAACGGTAATTTTAAACCTGATGAAGAAATAATGGTAAATGATGCTGTAGTAATGACAGTAAGATTTTTAGGCTACAAATTGTATGCAGACAAAAAAGGATATTTAGTAGTAGCATCAGAAAAAGGCTTATTAAACCACTTGTCTTTTGAGCATAATGAGATATTAAATCAAGGTCAGGCATTAATACTAATTTATAATATGCTTAATGCAGATATATCAGACCTGCAATACAGCTCATCTGCCGCAAGTAGATTAATGTCAGCTCACAGAGCATTGTTTATAGTTAAGGGTGTTGTAACTGACGATGGTATTATATCTGAAAACGGAATGAGCAAACTTGGAACAGACAATATTATCATTAACGGAATGTGTTTTAAGAATGAAACAGGGAAAAAAGGTCTGTTCGGCAATGAAGTTGTAGGTTCTTATATTATAAGTGAAGGGAAAAGCATTTTAAAGTCAGTATATATTACAGAGTCGGATAATACTCTTGTTATTAATAGTGATGATATTATTGATTTTGATATTTACAAACACGAATATATTTATTATGAAGATGATGAGAAAGAGAGCGAAGTTCAATTCCCTTTCGGTATCACGATAATTTATAATGGTGTTCCTGTTACAGCCGATACTGATACTGAAGATGTTAACTTCAAGCCTTCAGAAGGCAATATCATTCTGAAAGATACAGACAAAGACAACAAATATGATTTATTATATATAAATTCATATAAAACAATGGTTGTATCTAATGCAGATGTGACTAAAAGTATCATTTATTCTAAAACAGGCGGAAGTATCGATGTCAGAAATAAGGAATACACCATAACAGATAAGAACGGTCAAACAGTAAAAGTTTCAGAAATAAAGGAAAATGATGTAATTACTGTTGTAGAATCTTTAAATAAAAAAGTTTATACTTTATATGTGTCTGATGAAATTGTAAATGCAGTGGGAACAGGTTTTGATACAGGCAATAAAACACTTTTGTTAGATGATGGCACAGAAGTAATGCTTACTGATACTTTTGTTGAATATACTGCAAAAAATATGGGTATAAGCAAAGATGAAAATCGTGAATATAAAATCCTTCAAAACCTTTCTAAAGGAAACATGCTTGCACTTTTCCTTGATGTAAACGGAAAAGTGGCTTGGGTTGAAGAGTCTGCGAGTTTTCAATACGGATACCTTGTAATTGCAACAGATGATTCCAGAAGTGCATTACAGAAAAATATTTATTTAAAAATATACATTCCGAGTGAAGGAATGAAAGACTTAAAAATGACAGAAAAAGTTACTTTCAGAGATGACAGAGGAAATCCTGATCAAAAGATAAAAGAAGAGGATATGGTAACTAAGCTTAAAGACTTTTGCGGAGGAGTAACAAATTATAACAGATTTATTGCATACAAAACAAACGCAGATGGGCTTATAAATGAAATAGAGCTTCCTCTGGATGTTGATGTAAATACTGCAAATATGTCAGGGCATAGATTGTTTGTTATAAACGATGGCGGCACCTTTTATAATGTTAACAGCGGAGCATTAAGCGGAGGTGTACTCTTCTCTAACATTAAAAAAGTTGTAGTTCCGTCTTTCAAAAATTCTTTGGATGAAAAAGAATACACAACTCAAAGCTATAGCAGAATTATGGTGAATGATACTGAAAACAGTTATATTGCTTATGGAACAAATCCGCAGAGATACAGCAAACCTGAATATGTTGTAATGAAGTGGGCGGATTTCCAGGCACCGACCTTTAAAAGCTATATGGTTGTGTCAAAGGTGTTGAAATGTTACGATTATGATAAGGACGAAAGTTATTACAAAATTGATGGATATACAGCGCCGCTTACTTCAACCACTTACTTTGTAAAAGAGGAACATATCAATAATGTAGTGGAAAAAATTAAAGGCATAGATGGTGAAGAGTATAAACTTTCGGCAGGCGATGTGATTAATTTTGCAGTTTCAAACAAATACACGGATAAGAGATATATAAAAACAGCTTATCTTATGTATGATGCAGACCAGCCAAATGGTAACTACGGAGAAACGGGCAGACTTCTCGGTTCTAAAGGTGATACATTAAGCTCATATAATCCCGCTATATTTTCTACGACAGGTGATACATTGGATGCAGAAGGAAATATAGTAAAGGGTACAATAACCCAAAATAAAACTGTAAATGTTAAGGGGATTAATATAAGAGCTACAGTTGGTTATGTGTATGACAAGTATGAAGGAACTGTTACATTAACAACTCAGCCATTAAAGAAAGATGATTATATGTATAACTCTGCAGAAGACGGTTACAGAAATCCTGCGGGAAACTATCTCACAGAAGTTTATCCTGATGAAGTCGGAATGATTTTGGTTAACGTTTCTAAAGATGGAAAAGTGAACATAACCACAGCAAAAGATTATAAAGATTTTAAAACTTATGGTGCTGAATGTGATAAGGTAGTATGGGCAACACGACTTTATCCGCAATTTGTGTGTTGTTACAGATATAATTAAATACATGAAAGGAAATACATAAAATGGAAAACGGATTTTTGTTTTGCAATGCACATCTTGATCCTGTGTGGCTTTGGACTTGGGATGAAGGTGCTGCAGAAGCAGTTTCAACTTTTAGAACCGCTGCTCAATTTTGTGACGAATATGATGGATTTGTGTTCAATCACAATGAAGCTATTCTTTATGAATGGATAGAAGAATACGAACCTGAGCTTTTTGAAAGAATTAAAAAGCATGTGGAAAGCGGAAAATGGCAAATTGTTGGAGGATGGTATCTTCAGCCTGATTGCACAATGCTTTCAGGGGAATCCTTTATAAGACAAATTGAATATGGAAGAAAATATTTTGCGGAAAAGTTTGGAAAAACAACAAAAACTGCAATGAATGTTGATTCTTTCGGTCACACAAGAGGACTTGTGCAAATTCTTAAAAAGACAGGCTTTGAAAATTATATATTTATCAGACCTAATCATTTGAAAAGCGGTAATTATATATGGAAGGGCTTTGACGGAAGTGAAATTTTAGCTCATAGAATGATAAAAGGATATAAAACCTTAAAAGGTCAAGCCCTTTCAAGCATAATTAGTACGATTGAACAGAATAAAGAAAAGGAAAATCTGTTACTTCCGTGGGGTATAGGTGACCACGGAGGAGGACCTTCAAGAGTTGATTTAGAGGACTTTAAAGAATATATGCAAAATGGTGAATACAATCTTAAGCATTCAAATTGTGAAGAATATTTTGCGTCTGTAGACAGAAAAAATCTTGAAATATTTAATGATTCATTTGTTCATTGTATGGTTGGTTGCTACTCAACTATGGTAAGAATCAAGCAATTAAACAGAAGAATTGAAAACAAAATCGAGATGTATAAGAGAATGTCGTATCATGCAGGAATTAGTGTTGATAAGAGCTTGGAAGAATATTGTGAGAAAAACTTAATGCTTGGTCAGTTTCATGATGTTATCCCTGGAACAAGCATAAAAAATGCTGAAACAGATGCATTAAACCTCCTTGGTGCTGCAGAGGATATTTGCAATAAAAATATATTAAAAGCCTTCTTCAAGCTTAGCGAAGGTCAAGAAAAATGTAAGGATGGAGAAATCCCGATTCTTGTTTATAATCCTATGCCATATAACATCACAACTGAGATAGAAATTGAATTTCAGCTTGAAGACCAGAACTGGACTGAGAATGAATTTACAATTGCAAGGGTATATGACAAAAACGGTAACTTTATTCCAACGCAAAACGAAAGAGAAAATTCAACGATAGAACTTGACTGGAGAAAGAAAATTGTATTTGTTGCTGACCTTGAACCTGCATCAATGAACAGATTTAATTGTCAGCTTGAAACAAAGAAAAATTATAATAGAATTGCAGAACATAAAAATCAAGACAATAAAACAATTACATTTGAAAATGAAAGAAGAGTATTTGTTATTAATAAAAAAACAGGTTTGATTGATAAATATGAAGTTGATGGAAAGGCACTTTTAAACAAAGGTTCAGCAGTTATCAATTCATATTTTGATAACGAAGACCCTTGGGGAATGGAGGTAAGTGCATTTCCCGACAAAGAACGAAGCTTTAAGCTTATGTCTGCAAAGCAGGCGAATAAGTTCAGAGGGTATCCAAAAGAGAAAACAGGCAATGTGTCTATTATAGAAAACGGCGATGTAAGAACAAAAGTACAGGCAATTTTCAAAAATAATAATTCAATTGCAGTCGTAACATATACAGTACCCAAAAATAATGTTTATGTTGATATTGATGTTACAATGTTTTCAAATGATGTGAACAGACTATATAAGCTTTCTTTTGACAGTTGCCTAAAAAACAGTAAATTTATGGGACAAACTGCTTTTGGTACTGAGGAATTAATTAAAGAGGGCAAAGAGGTATCTTTCCATCAATGGTGTGGACTTGTTGGCGAAGAAAACAGTCTGTATATAATAAATAATGGAACCTATGCAGGCTCTGCAGAAGATAACATGCTTAATATGACTTTGTTAAGAACGCCTATTTATTCTGCACATCCTATCACTAACAGACAAGCAGCGCCTAAAGACAGATATACAAATCATATAGATATGGGAGAAAGACAATTTAAATTCAGACTTACAAACAGTCCAAATATTGACTTTGAGGCTGAAAAAGTAAATATGCCTCCTTATGCAGTAACATTCTTTCCTTCAGGCAAGGGGGAAAGTAAAGGAAATCTTGTTGAAATTAATAATAAGAACATACTTTTATCTACACTTGGAGAAAAAGACGGAAAAGTAATTGTAAGATTATATAACTCAACAGATGATGCACAAAATACTGAATTAATTATAAAAAATGATAAGCATAATATCAGTTTTGAAAAGTTTGAGGTTAAAACCTTCGTAATTGAAGGAGAACAACTTGCAGAAACAGATATGCTGGGAAATAAATTGTAAAGGAGAAGAAAAAATGAGTATTCCTATAGCAAAACAATACATAAAAGATTTTGAACAACTCGGGTTCGGTGTTTTTGTTCATTTCGGATTATATTCTGTTCTTGGAAAAGGCGAATGGGTTGCAGCAGAAGCAAAATGGGATAGAGATGAATATGTTAAATTAATGGACAGATTTGAAGTTGATGATATGGGCAATATGGTTCGCGAAATTAAGCGTTCAGGTGCCAAATATATCACACTTACAACCCGTCATCACGATGGCTTTTCATTGTTTGATACTTGTGGGCTTAATGATTTTGATGCACCTCACAGTGCTGCAGGCAGAGATTTAGTAAAAGAGTTTGTTGATGCTTGCAGAGAAAATGATATTGTTCCGTTTTTGTATCATACAACTTTAGAGTTCTGGCATCCTGCTTTTGAAAAAGATGCAACGCCTGAAATGTTCAGTGAATATTTAGAATATTTGAGAAAAAGTGTTGAACTTTTATGCACGAATTATGGCGAAATCGGTGGATTCTGGTTTGACGGCAACTGGAGCAAAAAAGAGCCGGAAGGCGTTTGGGAAGAAGATAAACTCTACGGTATGATAAGAAGACTTCAACCAAATGCGATGATTATAAACAATACAGGTTTGGGTGGCCACGGTAAGCTTGGGCATCCGGAACTTGATTCTGTTACTTTTGAAAGAGGAAAACCAACTCCCCTTAACAGAGAAGGTATGGAAAAATATGTGTCAGGAGAGGTTTGTGACAGTGTTAATAAGCATTGGGGAATGGCAGATGATATTAACTATAAATCACCTAAATACATCCTTGAAAATCTTTGCTATTGCAGAGGTGCAGGAGCAAACTATCTCTTTAATGTAGGACCTGACGGCAGAGGAAATATTCCCGAATATCCTAAAGCAACACTTGGAGTAATTGGCAGATGGATGGAACTTTTTGGTCAGGCTATTTATAATGGCAGACCATTCTGGCACAAAGAGGATGTAAAACACTTTGTTATGAAGGATGACAAGCATGCGTATTTTGTTTACTTTGATTTAGTGCGTCGTGGTTGTGCAAATGTTACATATAACAGAGGTGGCTCTTATGGAGAGTTTACATTCGAAGATTTCGGGCTTGATGTTGAAAATATAAGATGGATGGATAATGATGAAGCATTAAATTATAAATATGACGGAAATAGCATTACAATTGATTTTACAGGATTTGAATATGGCATTGATTATTGTGTAAGAATTGCAATTGCAGACATTAAAGATTGTAAGGAGAGAAAGTAAAATGAACAAGAAAGAATTGTGTGAAGCAGTTTCAATAAAAACAGGCGAAAATATAGAGGCTTGTGAGAAAATTATTGAAGAAATGCTTTGTTCAATCGAAAATGAATTAAAGGACAGAGGAGAAGTCAAGCTCTTTGGTTTTGGCAAGTTTTATACAAGAAAATACAACAAGAGAAATTGCTACAACCCAATAACAAAAAAGATTGAAATTCTGAACGAAAGTGTTCAACCTTGTTTTAAAGCAGGACCAAAGCTCAGAGAAAAAATCCAATAAGCAACGGAGTGTTCGTAAGAACACTCCGCAGACCGTCGAAAAAGTCGTTCTACCGCAAGCAAAACATTAAAATGTAGGGTTTGGCGATTTCGACAAACCGAAAATAGTAAAGAAAATATACAG